>JBDTPD010000199.1:0-7180 GCA_039932855.1 Chitinophagaceae bacterium
ACATGACCGGGAAAGATTGGGGAAGATTTGGAATTTTTGCGGGAGGTACGGCCCTGCTAACAATGGCAGATGAGCCTATTCAAAAATTTGCGCTTCGATTGCGAAATAAGAATGCCGGGTTACGGCATGTAAGTAGTTATGTCACCAACTTTGGGGGCTTGTATGAAGCATATGTTCTTGTTGGATTAGGCACGTATGGGTTTGTTTTTAAGAATGAAAAAATGAGAACTACTACCCTACTCGCTACACAATCTTATATCACATCAGCGGCTATGGCTTATTTGATAAAATTTATTGCAGGCAGACAACGTCCTTCTTTCTATAGTAAAGATCATGTGGAAGCAGAACCTACTTTTCATGGACCTTTTTTCAGTGGAGGAAGAAATGCGAATGGAAACCGGATCAATCAATCATTTCCGTCGGGTCATACTACTGCTGCCTTTGCTGCTGCCACTGTTTATGCAATGGAATATAAGAACAGGCCATGGGTACCTATTCTTTCTTATAGTGCTGCTACACTTATCGGGCTCAGCCGTATAACAGAAAACAAACATTGGTTCACTGATGTATTCGTGGGTGCAACGCTTGGCTATCTTACCGGCAGACAGGTAGTAAATAATTATCACCGCTACTCAAAATTAAGATCTCCAAAAAAGAATACACTGACCTTCAGCCTGGATTATTATGATCGTACAGTGATGCCAGGACTGGTGTACAGGTTTCGTTAACAAATGGTTATTCCCTATAAAAATATTCTTCCAGGAAGATAACCTCAAAATTTCTCCAGAGTTTTTATTTAGGTTTGGACTCAACTAAACCAGTCACAGTGTTTATTCAGTCGCACTGAGTAAACATTCCGGAAGAATATGTCACTCCACCGTAGCTTATATTATGTCCTCATTGGCATTGTATTCATTATTTCTATTCCCGAAATAAATGCGCAACAAAGTCCACAAATGACAGATACAGCAAGCGATTCTTTTATCTTACCCAAAAAGAAAAATAAATGGATCGCACCTGTTGTCATCTCTGTAGCCTATCCCACACTTATCTATGTATGTTATAAAAACTGGGATACTGGCATCCAGGATGAATCGCAGGAAGGCAAGACAGCATTCAAAACATTTATTTCCAAATCAGTTACTAATCTTGGTTTAGGTAAATACCAGGCACTTGGACTTGCCGGTACTTCCATTTTTGCTTTTGCTTCGCGAAATGAGAAATTGAAAAGGGCAGTTATTACATGGGCAGGTGGCTTAGTCATCAATAGCATTCTTACTGATCAATTGAAAAAAACCTTTCAGCGACATCGCCCTAATACCGGTGATCCGTACAATTCGTTTGACTGGAGAAACGGATCAAAATTCCATAAATCATTTCCATCTGCACATACATCAAATGCGTTTACTGCTGCCACTGTTTTTGCTACTATTTATAAAGATAAAAAATGGGTAGCGCCTGTTGCTTTTTCATTGGCTACGTTGGTAGGATTATCAAGAATTTATGACAATGCCCATTGGGGATCGGATGTACTGGCAGGAGCAGCAGTGGGATTTCTAAGTGCAAAAGCTATGAATGCATTGTACAAAGTGGTTAGTAAAAAAATATTGTTCCTCCCACAGGCAGGCATTAACTATTACTCTTTTAATATGATATACCAGTTTTAATTTTTGAAGCCCCAAAAAAACGTTATGCAAAAAACATGTGTTCTTGCACTTGCTGTTTTTATCAGTAGTGCAATCAATGCCCAGCAAATTGATGAGTTCACTTCACCGGGCGATTCTTCTTTTATACAACAAAAGTCTGACTCGGCTCAGTATGTAAAAACTACTGAAAGATCAAAACGCTGGCGTGCTGTTATTCTTCCTGCCGGTCTTATTACCTATGGATTTATTTCATTGAACAGTGATCCGTTAAAGGATTTCGATATGAATTTAAAAAACGAGATCAGGGAAGACAACCCCCATTTTCATACTCCTATTGACAACTATTTACAGTATGCGCCCGCTATGATGGTATACGGACTGGATGCCTTGGGAATAAAAGGTAAAAACAATCTGCGTGATCAGACAATGATCTATCTTCTTTCAAATGCGATGATGGGTGTTACTGTTCAATCAATAAAGAGAATTACAAGAATACAACGTCCTGATGGCTTTGGTCACAACGCATTCCCATCTGGTCATACTGCTACTGCTTTTGTAAGCGCAGAATTTTTAAGACAAGAATATAAAGACGTATCACCATGGTATGGTGTTGGTGGTTATGTGGCCGCCTCAGCTACAGCTATTCTGCGGATGTATAATAATAAACATTGGTTCCGTGATCTGCTACCAGGTGCTGGCATTGGTATCTTATCTACCCGCGTAGCTTACTGGATCTACCCGGCAATTCAGAAAAAATTATTCAAAGACAAACCAATGCACGCGATGGTGATGCCTTATTATGAGAACAAGGCCGCCGGTTTATCTTTTGTCTATCATTTTCATTGATTTAAAGAGTAACAATTATTTAATCAATGTAAATTAATCAGCATATTCAATTCAGCCCCCAGGTTTTGATAAAATCAATATTATCCTTCGCTTTTCTTATTACTTTGAACTGCAGTTCAGATTCTGTTCAGAATTGGCGGTTACTTTTACGACCCTAAAAACACCGTCATGAAATATCTGAAATTGCTAACAATGCTCATGTTGTGCGTCCTTATAATTCCTTCACTGCAGGCACAGACAAATACCTTTCATCTAATAAAAACATTTCACATTCAAAGTGCGGGCGGATGGGATTATCTCGCCGTTGGACCAAATAATCGCCTGTATGTTTCCCATGGTACACAAGTGAATGTGTTAGATAAAACCACTGGTGACTCACTCGGTATTATTGAAAACACAACTGGTGTACACGGTATTGCTTTTGATGCTGCTAATGGCAAAGGATATACGAGTAATGGAAGATTGAATACTGTGACTGTGTTTGAACTGTCATCTAATAAAGTACTTGCTCAAATTGCTGCGGGTGAAAATCCGGATGCTATTCTATACGAACCTTTTTCTAAAAAGATCGTCACCTGTAATGGTCGCAGCAAAGATCTGTCAGTGATTGACCCCGTAGAAAATAAGGTGATCGCGACTATTCCGGTAGGTGGCAAACCAGAAACAGCAGTAACCAATGCGGCAGGAAAATTGTATGTGAATGTGGAAGATAAAAGCGAGATTGTTGAAATAGATATGAAAACATTTACCGTTCTTAACCATTGGTCAATAGCGCCAGGAGAAGAACCAAGCGGTCTGGCATTTGATAAAAAGACAAATCGCTTATTTGCAGGATGTGGAAATAAATTGCTGATGGTAATAGATGCCACAACAGGTAAAGTTGTAGATAAAGAACCGATCGGCGACGGTTGTGATGGAGTTGGCTTTGATGAAACGAGTAAGAATATCTACTCTTCAAATGGTGAAGGAACCTTATCTGTTATTCATGAGAAAACAGCCGGCAAATTTGAGGCGTTGCCAAATGTGACTACTAAAACTGGCGCCCGTACAATTGCTGTGGACCAATCGACTCATTTAATATATCTTTCTACTGCCGAATTTGAACCGAAGCAGCCCAATACAACAGGAAGACCAAAAATGATCCCCGGTACTTTCCAGGTATTGGTGATTGGGCAGTAATCTGGTGATCTTAAAGCAGCATCATGAATCGTTTTATTATTTTCTGTCTATGTTTACTTGCTGGTATTAATAGTTGGGGGCAAAAAAATACGCTGGATTATTTTCTCGAACAGGCTGTTACCAATAGTCCTTTGCTGAAAGATTACCAGGGACAACTTCTTTCCTTTTCCTTGGATAGCCAGATCATTCGTGCCGCGTTGAGACCACAGGTGAATGGCATCAGCATCAATAGTTATGCGCCGGTCATTCATGGTTATGGATATGACGAAGCGATTACCAATGGCGCCCAGCTTTCTGCATTGATACAGGTGAGCAAAGATTTGCAAAGCAATAAAACAATTGCATCAAAGATCCGCGATCTGCAGATCCAGGGAAAAAGCATTACCAATACAAGTAAAATATCGCAACAGGACCTGCGTAAGGCGATCGCAGATCAATATATTATTACTTATGGCGAACAACTGCAACTCGATTTTAATACACATATCACCGACCTGCTGGTAGGAGAAGATAGCTTACTGAGAAAACTGACACGCGATAATGTATATAAACAGACCGATTATCTTTCTTTTACAGTCACACTTCAACAACAGTTGCTGACGAATGCGCAGTTGAATATTCAATACGTTACCGATTATCTTCAGTTAAATTATCTCGCTGGTATTATGGATACGCTGACACCAGCGTTGCAGGAGCCGTTTTTATCTATCTCATCCATGACCAGCGATTTTACCAATACTATTTTTTACCAGCAATATGTATTGGATAGTTTGAAACTGGTGAATGACCGTTCATTGATCGATCTTACTTATCGTCCGAAATTTAATTTGTTTGCCGATGCGGGTTATAATTCCTCACTCGCCTACTTACCTTATAAGAATTTTGGAACCAGTGTCGGCGTTAACCTGACCATTCCTATTTATGATGGCAGGCAAAAGAAATTACAATATTCAAAAATTGACATACAGGAAAGAACACGTCTTACCAAACGTGATTTTTTTCTGCAACAGCATCAACAGCAGATCATGCAGCTGATGAAACAACTAAAAGCAACGGAACAGCTGATCAGCCAGGTAAATAAACAGATCCGCTATACAGAGGCGCTTATCACCGCCAGTGAAAAACTACTCGCTACCGGGGATATTCGATTGACAGATTTTATACTAACGCTGAATAATTATTTTACGGCAAAAAATTTACTGGCCGAAAATTATGTCAGCCGATTAAAAATATTGAACCAACTTAATTACTGGGATCGATAAATTCATTGGCTATGAGAAAGAATTTATTCTATTTACTTTTTTTTATTGCTTTTGCTTCCTGTCATTCCAAACCAGCAGCAGAAGAAGAAACACCGGAAGCAGATATCATCACGCCGGTAACGGTGACATCACCTGCTACCGATCCCATGGTGGAATACCTGGAGTTGAACGCTACGTCTGTCTATTTACAAAAAGGATATATAAAAGCAAGTACTAACGGATACATTACTTCGGTGAACGCAAGACCGGGCATCATGGTGAGCGCGGGTCAAAGTATGTTTATTTTAAAAACAAAAGAGGCGCAAAGTATTGGCAACACGATCAATCTGCTGGACTCATCTTTTCATTTCTCCGGTGTTATTAATATAAAAAGCGGCACCAGTGGTTATGTAGAAGAAGTAAATCATCAACCTGGTGATTATGTACAGGAAGGTGAACAACTGGCCGTGATCAATGATGTGAAAAGCTTTTTCTTTATTCTCAACCTTCCTTACGAATTAAGACCTTACGTAATGGATAAGAAAACTGTTGAATTGTTATTGCCGGATGGCAAATCATTAACAGGTACTATTATGTCAGCGATGCCGGTAGTCGATTCTGCTTCGCAAACACAAAATATAGTGCTCAGTGTGGCTGAAAAGAATTTACCGGTAAACCTGGTAGCAAAAGTAAGAATAGAGAAGAAAGAAAGTCAGCATACCCTTTCACTGCTAAAGCAAACCGTACTTGCTGATGAGACGCAATCTAATTTCTGGGTAATGAAAGTGATTGATGATAGCACGGCTGTGAAAGTGCCGGTGAAAAAAGGAATTGAAACAAGTGACAGAATAGAAATCCTATCTCCAACTTTTACTCCTGCAGATAAATTTCTATTGACCGGAAATTTTGGTTTGGAGGATACGGCAAAAATTAAAATCGTCACGAACTAATACCTATCAGCGTGAACAAATTTTTCATTTCCCATAAAAATCCATTGGCTGTTCTGCTTGCACTGATCGTGATGGGGGGAATATTTGCGTATACCAGATTACAAACCTCTTTATTTCCAGAAATTACTTTTCCAAAGATCAAGATCATCGCCGATGCTGGATTGCAACCCGTTGATAAGATGATGGTGACGGTAACAAAACCGTTGGAGACGGCGATCAAACAGGTGCCCGACCTGCAAATGATCCGCAGCACTACCAATCGCGGTAGTTGCGAGATCTCTGCCTTTATGAATTGGAGCAGTAATATCGATGTAAGTCAGCAACGGATAGAATCAAAGATCAGTGAGATCAGGAACACCTTACCGCCTGATGTAAATATTACGGTGGCGAGAATGAATCCATCTATCCTGCCGGTCATGGGATATTCATTGGAAAGTAATACGCTCTCTCCTATTGAATTGAAACAACTGGCGAATTATACCGTCAAGCCTTTTCTGTCACAGGTAACGGGTGTATCTGAAATAAGAATTACCGGGGGTCGTACTAAAGAATACTGGCTGGAGTTGAATGTACAAAAGATGAGTACGCTTTCAATTACACCAGACCTGATCAATACAGCATTAGCACAAACGAATTTCATTAAATCAAATGGCTTACTGGCTGATTACCGGTATTTGTACCTGACAGTGACCGATGCAACGGTACATAATAAAGAAGAACTGGGGCAGATCGTTATTAAGAATGATGGAAAAAGAGTGGTGCAATTACAGGACATTGCTACCATCGAAGTAAAAGAAGGAGTTGAATACATCAAGATCAATGCAAATGGAAAAGATGGATTGCTGATAGCGGTAGTAAAACAGCCAAATACAAACCTTGTTGACCTTTCTACCGAAATGGAAGCAAAGGTAGAGGCACTGAAAAAAATATTACCGAAAGACGTACGGATCAATCCATATTATATACAGGCGGATTTCGTGAACAAGTCAGTAAAGAGCGTTACCGATAGTCTATGGATAGGACTTGCTCTCGCCATTATTGTCGCTATTATATTTCTTCGTTCGGTAAAAGCCAGCGCTACTATTCTTATTACTATTCCGGTCACGCTATTACTTACGCTGATTGTTCTTTACTCGATCGGGTATTCATTTAATATCATGACACTTGGCGCTATCGCAGCAGCCATCGGATTGATTATTGATGATGCCATTGTGGTAGTGGAACAAATTCATCGAACGCATGAAGAAAATCCGGGTGAATCGGTGCCTTAAAGATCGCGACCGTCGCGTCCGCAATAGGGCTCCCGCCGTCATCACGG
>JBDTPD010000200.1:0-7176 GCA_039932855.1 Chitinophagaceae bacterium
GCCGATAACAGAAGAGAGAATGAACAAGCAATGAGCAATAGTTTTTTCATGTCATGTAATTTTGCGTAAAGGTAAGCTATTGGAGGAAAGCGGTTAGCTTTTAGCTATAAGCTATAAGCTCTTCCTGTGAAAAGAAAATAAATGACAGTAACATTCCCGGTAAAGTAACGATTGTATGTGTGTTGAATTTGCGAATAGCAACTAATAGCTAACGGCTAAAAGCTAATAGCTTCTCTCTAAAAGGAGATTGTAACTGAAGTCCTTCCCTTCTTCTTCGCTTTCCTCTTCCACTTAGGACCATCCCTGATAATGCGGATCGCTTCTTTGTCGCAACTTTCGCAGAGAGATTTATCGACAGTGATATTTACGGGTTCGCCATTTTTATTGACGTCAAAGGAGAGTTCTACTTCACTACCTAAGCTTTGTTTTGTTTTGAATGTTTCCGGAACCACCAGGTTATTGGCAACATACGTATCATAATTATCCCAGCCATCAACAGGTTCTGGTTCTTCCAATACCATATTAGATGTTTGAGAACGGGTGCTGGTGATTTTTTTATGACTGATCACAATTTCTGATAAACTCTTATTGTCATCCTGCATCACTACCTGGTTGGCATTAGGCTTACTTTGTAATTGCGTCAGGCTATTTTCGTACCCAATCGATTTTACCTGCACATTCAATAATGAATCAGTAGAAGTCAATACAAAATATCCTTTCGCATCGGTATAGGTGCCGACATTGTCTGCTACATTGGTGATATTGGCAAAAGGCACCGCATTGTTGTTGTTATCAGTAACCGTTCCGCGGAATACATTGCGTTTGAGTGGCAGATTATTAGCTGCCGCATTTCCGAAATTCACCTGGCTTTCTGAATTAAGTGCCTTGTTATTTTTTAAAGGATTCTTTTTTCTTACATTGTAGCGAAAACTATCGCTGATAGTATTATCGTAACCATTCTTTTGGTTGTAAGTGCCAAACCGTTCCATGATTGCTACGGAAGAATCACGACGATAATCCTGGTAGGCTGGTTTCTTTAATTCTAATTCTTTCGGCACATTATTGTTACGACGACTTTTGTAATCAGCAATTGCTTCATCTTTTGTTTTTTCAGAGGTAACTGGAACCACTTCAGAAAGTCTATCAGCTACTCCATCACCATCAGGTACAGGACTTGCTGCATTTGATGAAGCCGTTACACTTCCTGTATCAATCACCATTCCCGGTGGTAATTTAAGAAGACGCGGGTCATCCAGTTTTCCTGTATGCATATTTGATGCACTTCTGCTTGTACTATCATAGTAATCGGCGAATGAATCAGTCGCACTTGTAGCTTTGTCTGGTTCCGAAACAGATGCTGGTTTAGGTTCAATCTTAGCAATTGATGAGTCTTTATTACCAACAAATCCCATTTTATATATAATAGCACCAGCTCCTGCCACTAAGAGTATCATCGCGGCTACTTTCCACCAACGGGAAGAAAAAGTGGACGTTGCTAATGGAACAACTTTGTTATCCTCTTCTTCAATACGATCGCTCAATCTTTTTTTTAAGTCAGCCAGGTCTGCCGCAGCATTCACTTCCGGAACAGCATAACCTTCCAGTGCATCTGCCAGGAATGGATCATCCAGCGCCGCCTTCTCCATATCATGCATCTCCCGCGCAGAAAGCAGACCCTGGTGATACTTCTCAATATCAATCGCTGTAAAAGTTCTTATCGTATTATCATTTGCCAACTTGTGAATTGTATGTTTTAGGTTATAAGTTATACATCCTCAATATTATTATTCTCTTTCTATACGTCAGGTGCCGACTGCCGACTGCCAACTGCCGACTGCCTACTGCCTACTGCCGGCTGCGAACTGCCTACTGAACTCTCCATGCAAATCTTCAAATTCCTCCTCCCATTCTGAATACAACTCCTTACCTGGTTCCATTCCTGCCCTGTTATTTCTACGATCTCATTATAACATTTCCCTTCCAGGTAGAAAAGCCGGATAGCAGCCTGTTGTTCATTTGTCAGCGTACCCAAACAATATTCTAATTTCTTAAAATTCTCTTCTTTCTCCAATACGCCATTAAGATGCACGTTTTCTTCGCTTTGCACAAGATCAGTCTTAAATTCTACCGTTTTCAGGTTGCGTGGCGTACGCAGTTGCATCAGGCAGTGATTCTTAGCCAGTTGATGCAGCCATCCCCGGAAGTTTTCTACCTCGTGCTTTTTCAATTTTGGTACCAATTCTTCAAATATCTGCATCACGCTATCCTTGGCGGTTTCGGACTCTTTAAAGTATTTAAGGCAAACCCCATAGACGAGTTCCATATACCGCTGGTACAGCTCGCCAAGAGCAGTAAGATCCTCCGATTTTTTGTACAGGGCTACCAGCTCCTGGTCGGTTAGTGCGGTGTGGGATATGTTCTTTAAAAAGGACAACGGGCTAAAATTAGCAATAAAATTTTTATAGAATCTTATGCAATTGCTAAAACCGGGGCATCCCATATCTAAACACAGATTATGAAGAGACTCCTTATTATGATCATTCCTGCCCTTATCGCCGTTTTTGCGTTCCGTTCGGCAACCACATTTAGCGTGACAGGAAAGATTACTGATGAAGCAGGTAATCCAATAGCTGGTGCAAGTGCGGTAGAAAAAGGAACCAAAAATGGTTTTTCATCCGATCAGAATGGTATATATAAACTTACTGTGAAAGATCAGAACGCAATCATTGTATTCAACTACATAGGGTATGAAAAAAAAGAAATGTTTGTTAACGGGCAAGCTGTCCTAAATGTCACCCTAAAACCTATTAAACAGAATCTGCAGGAAGTAGTAGTGAATGGATATGCTACGCAAAAAAGGCAATCTGCAAAAAGTTTATCATTCAGGTCCAGCTCTGATTATAAAACACAGGGGGAAGTGTACGGTTTTTCTACTGGTGTGCCAGGAGCAACTACGGGATTCGAAGAACGCAAGGTCGCTGGTGATATTGAATATGAAGACTTCAATACAGAAGGCTATGATCATATCACAGAGAATCGTTTTCTTAAAGTATCAGACAATCCTCTTTCCACTTTTTCTATCGATGTCGATGCTGCTTCTTATAGCAATGTGCGTCGCTATTTAAATGATGGACAATTACCTCCCGCCGGTGCCGTTCGTATCGAAGAAATGGTAAACTATTTCCATTATGAATATCCGCAACCCGAAGCTGACAAACCTTTTTCTATAAATACAGAAATATCAGATGCTCCCTGGAACAGTAATCACAAACTGGTATTGATAGGATTGCAGGGTAAAAAAATACCAATAGAAAATCTGCCTGCATCCAATCTTGTTTTTCTCATCGATGTATCCGGTTCTATGAACATGGCCAATAAACTTCCATTGGTAAAAGCATCCATGAAAATGCTGGTAGATCAGTTAAGGGAACAGGATAGAGTTTCCGTAGTTGTATATGCTGGTGCAGCAGGCTTAGTATTATCTCCTACAAGTGGTAGTAACAAAACAAAGATCAAAGAAGCGATTGACCAGATGGAAGCCGGTGGTTCTACTGCCGGTGGTGCTGGTATCAAGTTAGCATATGAAACAGCGAAGCAACATTTTGTTAAAGCTGGCAACAATCGGGTGATCCTTTGTACCGATGGTGATTTTAACATTGGTGAAAGCAGCGATGATGCGATGGAGCGGCTCATCGAAGAAGAAAGAAAGAGTGGCGTGTTCCTGACGGTACTGGGTTATGGTATGGGAAATTATAAAGACAGCAAGATGCAAAAGCTGGCTGATAAAGGAAATGGTAATCATGCGTACATCGATGGAATGAGTGAAGCAAAGAAAGTATTGGTGAATGAATTTGGTGGTACACTCTTTACCATCGCCAAAGATGTAAAACTGCAAATTGAATTCAATCCTGCTAAAGTACAGGGTTACCGCCTGATCGGTTATGAAAACAGGATGCTGGCAAAAGAAGATTTCAATGATGATAAAAAAGATGCCGGTGAGTTAGGTAGCGGACATACAGTAACTGCCTTATACGAAGTGATCCCTGTTGGTGTGAAGGATACATTCTTAACAAAAGTGGATGATCTGAAATATCAATCCAATAAAAATAATAATAGTAAAACAAGTACCACTGATGAAATACTAACCGTGAAGTTTCGCTACAAAGCGCCCGATGGCGATGTCAGCAAACTGATCGAACATCCGGTACTCGATAAGCAGATCCCTATTGGTAACACAACTGATAATTTCCGTTTTGCAGCATCGGTAGCCGAATTCGGTATGTTGCTCAGAAACTCATCTTTCCGTTCCAATGCTTCTTTTAGTAACGTTTTGAACATGGCGCGGAAAGCAAAGAGCAATGACGATGAAGGCTATCGTGCTGAATTTATCAGGTTAGTTGAAAATGCACAGTTGCTTGCTAAAGGAAATATTGAGGATGGCGGACGTGAAGGTGCCACCGGCTTTGCTCCTGTACCTAAAAAAGTAATAGTAAAATAGCCGGTTAGTGCCCGGTCAGGGCAATTACCACGGAGCCGGCTTTTGCCGGCTCCTATTTGATTAAATAAAACCATGCTTATGCGATATATCTACACATTCTTTGTTTCATTGATAACTTATGTTGGCGCGGCCCAAATAACTCTCACAGACGATCTTGTTATGCCACTAACGAAGGACACCAGAAGTGTCAATGTCTGTGGGATGAGTCCAATTAATCTGACTGATAAATCCAGTAATAAGAAAGAAGTACATATACAAGAAGGTAGTCGTGTCGCATTTCATTGTATGTCTACTGTCAATAACTCCAGGGAACCATTATATGTATTAGATGGATTTGTGATACAGAAAGAAGATTTTTTAAAAATCAATCCTGATGATATTGAAAGTATAGACGTGCTAAAAGAAGTATATGGTCCTGGTATATGGTTTTGCGGACCCGGTAACGGTGTTATAGTCATCACGACCAAAGGATTTCAAAAGAAAATAATTATCAAAGACGCAATTACTTCCAGCGAACTGCCAGGCGCGACCGTTACTTACCAAAAAAAGGAAAAAACATTTACAGCTTTTTCAAATGACAGTGGAGTAGTGATTATGAATAAATTTCGAGTAAAGGATGAGTATGAGATGAAAATTACCATGATGGGATATGTTGATTTTAAAACAGCGGTCATTAATAATAGTAAAGAGCAAACAATTTTATTGACAAGAGATATCAAGACCTGTTCCGAAGTAGTTGTTGCAAATAGTTACTGCACCAAAAAATGGATTACCTCATGCGGATACAGTATCACAAGATTGCACATGATCGCTGATACAGGTATCGATAGGAGTAACTCAGTATTGTTTAAAGTATTTCCTAATCCGGTAAATGCCGGCAGAGATATTTCAATTGATACAAAAGAAAATCTACCAGCATCTGCCACGGTAAAAATATTCAACATGAGCGGACAGTTGCTGTTGACACGTCCAGTGTCTGCTACCAATCAAAAAGGACAATTAACCATACACATAGAAAATAATTGGACAGCCGGAATATATATCGTTCAGTTATCGGATAAAAATGGTCACACATTGCAAAGCAGTAAACTCATTATTCAATAATCAATATTTTATGGCAAAAAATCTACAGGTAACCATTGCTGAACCTTGTCATGAAAATTGGGAAAGCATGACCCCTTCAGCGAAAGGAAAATTTTGCGGTGCTTGTCGAAAACAGGTTATCGACTTTACCGGGATGAGTGACTCACAGGTAATGGCGGTTTTTAAAAAAGCTCCTGTTGGTTCAGTTTGCGGTCGCTTTATGGATGATCAGTTAGATAGAAATATGATGATTCCTAAAAAAAGAGTTCCCTGGGTAAAATATTTCTTCCAGCTAACACTACCATTGTTTCTTTCTTCGCTGCGCTCCAATGCACAGATGGGCAAGCCGACATTCAGGCAGGCCGATACCTTACATGTTGATAAAAAAAATACACCTGTACCTCCAACCGGGTATTCCTTGCCGGGAACTATACCGATCAAAGGAAAGGTGATTGATGAAGAAGGAAAGCCTATTTCTTATACAAGTGTAATTATAAAAGGAACTAAAAATGGAATGTCTGCCGATAGCAGTGGCTTGTTTGCACTTATTGCTCCCCAAAGTGATATGATCATATTAATCGTATCGCATATAGGGTTTATGTCAAAAGAAATAGTTATTTCCAAAAATGATATTGAAAATCAGGAAGAACTAACTATTCAATTAACGAAGTTAGTATTAACAGCAGTAGAAGTGACGTCAACAGGACGTACGAGTATAATGGGAGGTGCAATGACGTTGTCAAGAATAACTTTTCTTAAAGAAATATGTGAAGTACCTCCTTTACCCGAATTGAAAATGTATCCTAATCCTATTGCTGCAGGCGCTACGCTTACTATTGATTGCAGGAAACTCGGAGAAGATAAATATTCATTTCAATTACTCACGATATCCGGACAAGTGGTGATGCAAACGGATCTGTCAGTCAGTAAAGGTCTTCGTTCGTTATCCGTTTCCTTGCCACACACTGCACCCGGTTCTTATATCGTCAGGATGATGCCGCTTACCACTAATAAAAGTATTAATGGAAAAATATTAATTCAGTAAAACGATTGCTATGAGTAAGCATATACAATTAACAATAGCTGATCCCTGTCATGAGAATTGGGAAAACATGACGCCTTCCGAGAAGGGTAAGTTCTGCGGAGCTTGCCAGAAACAGGTCGTTGACTTTACAGATATGAGTGATTCGCAGGTCGCAACATTCTTTAAAAACCCGTCTACTGGTTCTGTTTGTGGCCGCTTTATGAATGATCAGTTGGATAGAGATATTACTATTCCACGTAAGAGAATACCATGGATAAAATATTTCTTTCAACTCAGCTTGCCACTATTTCTCGCTTCGCTAAAATCAAACGCACAGAAGGGAAGAGTGGCTGTTAATCAAATAAAAACAACTACTACCACCATTAATAAAAGAGTAGTGATAAAAGGGGATACTGATGTACGAATTGTCGTTGATCAACCCGTATCGATTTTAAGTGGAAAAATTGTCAACCAGGAAGGAAATCCTGTACCGTACGCAAGTGTCATGCTCAAAGGCACTGATACAGGTGCGCCAGCAGACAGTAGTGGTTATTTTAATCTTCGTATGCCT
>JBDTPD010000201.1:0-7132 GCA_039932855.1 Chitinophagaceae bacterium
CGCCCTCTCGAGTATAAATTTGAAATTCCTGTTAAGATAACCCCACTCAAACAAACTTATGCACTAACAGATACTATCTGGATTGAAACGAATCAGACAGACAGGAAGTTGTTTGATTTGCTGACTAATACATTGGTGACTATGGATACCGGATATATATATTTCGGAGCCGCCTTTAACCAGTTTGGAACACGTGTTGTAAATCCTCCTGATGGTTTTTGTGATGTCATTACACCGGCAGGTGTTAATATTGGAAGAAACCTGGGCCAGTTCGGTACAGGTATTGCCATTGAGTATGGATGCGGGCAACCTGATTATAAAGTACGAATCGGCCTTTTGCCTCATTATCGTGGCACGTTTTCAGTAAACTCAGGTCAACAATTATTATTGCAACAATGTCCGGGGCAGACAAGAAGATATTATGCCGAGGTTAATTTTAAATATGAAGGCGCAGATCTGGGATTGAATATTTTTAATTCATTATCCAGTAATGATCAGGGAGGTAAAGATGGACGTAAGTTTTACAGAGATAAAATCGCTGCCAGAGAATACTTTGTTTTTAGGGTCAATTAAAAACCTACTGTTATAACTTTGAAACTACGACTACTGCTTTTACTACTGATCGCATCAGTTGCCTGCGAAGGGCAAACCTTGCTGAGCAGGCAGGTCGTGTTAACCCGGAATAGTGGTACAGCAGGACAGTTTCTCGATGAATTGGATAGTATACAAGGCATCACCCTGAGTTATAGTTCAGGTGTCATTGATCTTTCTAAAAAAATACAAACAACCGGTGACGAAAAAACGGTAGAAGATTTTCTGAAAACAATATTGAAAGGTCAGCCGGTCAGGTACCGCGAGCTGAATGGTAAAATATTTTTCCTGGCAGATGAACCAGTAAAAAAAAAGTTTACCATCAGCGGGTACATTAGTGATAATAAAAGCGGCGAACGATTGATCGGCGCTTCGTTGTATGATGAACAGACAAAGCAAGGTACTACCAGCAATACATATGGTTTCTATTCTCTTACATTGGAACAGGATAGCGTTAAGTTACTGGTCAGCTATTCAGGATATACTTCCCAGGCTTTCAGCATTGATCTGAAAGAAGATATTTTATTAAATATAGCCCTTGACCCAAAGGTGGTGCTCAACGAGACCGTAGTGGTCAATGCAGAATCAAAAACAAATACACAAAACCGCACCTTGCCCGGTAAGATCGACATTAATTCCTCATTGATAAAATCAGTGCCCGCTTTATTAGGGGAGCCTGATGTATTGAAGACGCTTCAATTATTGCCCGGTATACAGGCAGGCAATGAAGGCACTTCAGGGTTGGTCGTACGTGGTGGCAGCGCCGATCAGAATCTTGTGTTACTCGATGGAATACCTGTTTATAATGCTTCGCATGCATTTGGACTCTTCAGTATTTTCAATGCAGATGCGGTTAATAGCGTAGAAGTATTGAAGTCGGGATTTCCTGCCAGTTATGGTGGTCGTCTTTCATCGGTCATCGATGTACACATGCGTGAAGGTGATAAATATAATTTTCATGGCGAAGGAGGTATTGGAATGATCTTTTCAAAATTAACCTTAGAGGGTCCTTTGAAAAAAGGAAAATCTTCGTTTTTGATTTCTGCCCGTCGCACGTATCTTGATTTACTGGCTAAACCGATATTAAAATCAACGAGCATAGGAAAATTCGATTTATTTTTTACCGATATCATTCTCAAAACAAATTTTCCGATAGGGAAAAAAGATCGCATCTATTTTAGTTTCTATACCGGCAAAGATAAATTCAGAACTATCGAAGATTTCAGTACAAACGAACATACCCAACGTAATGATTATGGATTTTCCTGGGGCAATATCACAGCGATGACAAGATTGAATCATGTCTATAGCAAAAAATTATTCTCCAACCTTACCTATAATTATAGTCGTTTTGGATTTGATGCTTTCACCCATTCCGTATTGACTGAAGATATGAATGGTAATCCGCAGGACTATCAGCAAAAATATTTATCCTCTATCCAGGATCATAATATAAAATACGATGTTGATTACCTGCCATCACCAAAGCATTTTATAAAATTTGGTACAGCTGTTACGCTTCACCATTACCGGCCGGGTGTGACACAAAGTTATTTAAAAGATACCGTGGTCAGGATAAATGAACGGTTAGAAAATCATTCACTTTATACGGGTGAATATGACCTATATGCGGAAGACGATGTAAGGTTATCTGATCGGTTAAAAATGAATATCGGGATGAGGCTTACTGGGTTTAATGTTTCGAATAGTCTTTTCTTTTCGGTGCAACCGCGACTTAATGCATTATACAAGCTCAATGATAAATGGAGCCTGAAAGGATCTGCTGTGAAGATGAATCAGTATATCCATTTACTAACTAATAGCAACATGGGATTACCGACTGATCTGTGGGTGCCGGTAACAAAGCGTATCCCACAACAGGTATCTTATCAATTCTCGGGAGGTATCAGTTACAGCCAGCATAAATTTATAGAAGTTTCTATGGAGATTTATTATAAACACCTGCAACGGGTTATTGAATATAAAGAAGGATTAGGATTTAATACTTCTTCCAATAATTGGGAGGACCTGGTAGAATTAGGCAAAGGAAAAACTTATGGCGCCGAATGGCTATTACAAAAGAACAAAGGAAAATTGACAGGATTGCTAAGTTATACGCTTAGCAAGAGTACGCGCACGTTTGACAACATCAATAATGGTAAACCATTTCCGTATAAATACGACCGGCGGCATGAAATCAAAATGGCGCTTGTCTGGAAACCATCCAGGCGATTAGAATTGGGTTGTGATTGGTTGTTTTCTACCGGCAATGCAGTGTCATTGCCAGTTTCTTATTATTATAATCCCGCAACAGGACAAACGATCGATATATATTCGGGAAGAAATGATTTCAGAATGCCTGCTTATCACCGCATGGATGTATCAGTGAAAATGATCAAACAAAAACGAACGCATGAGCGCTCCTGGGTATTGGGTATCTATAATGTTTACAATCATCAGAATCCCTTTTTTATATATAGACGCACGACATACGTGGCACCGGGAACTTTCCAAGCTTCATTCAGGCAGATATCGTTGTTCCCGATTTTGCCATCATTCAGTTACCAGTTTAAATTTTAGCAGCATGAAAAATTTTATCTATACAATTATGATTGTTGCAACATTACTGCTGCTATTTAATGCCTGCGAAACTGATAAGGAAATTAAACTGCCAGCTTATCATCCAAAATTGGTGGTGCATGGATATATGGCACTGGGTGATTATTTCACTGTGGCTGTTGGTAAAACATTAAACATAACGGGAACTATTGTTCCTGATACAGCGAGTTATGTAAAAGATGCACGGGTAATACTATTTGAGAATGGAATAAGAAAGGATACATTACTTTACGATAGCGCCACACAGCGATACACTTCTTCTAAAATAATAGCAATAACAGCGAATACATATAAAATAATAGTAGAAGCGGCGGGATATACTACGGTTGAAGCGACTGCTACTGCACCGTCAGTTGTCAATACAGAGCTGGTCCGCTATCAGCAAAATGCACGATTTTCCTCCGATGGCGAAGCGCTGAATGATGTTACATTCAGATTTCACGATCCTGCTGCTGAGCAAAACTATTACTTGTTGGAATTAAACAGGCAAACACCATATGGCAATACCCGTCCTGACATTGAATTTTGTGTATACACTTATGACCCTGTTATCGAGCAATCACAAAGTGATTTTAATCCATTCCAGAACAATAGCTGTATTGGTAGCAATAGTATATTATTTACTGATAAAAAAATTAACGGATCAGACAAGCAAATTACGATTAGTGGACAAGCAGGGTATATGACCGAAATGCAGTATAATAATGATGTTTATCGCCCCTATCTTAAGAAGTATAATATCAGCTCAGCATTTTATCAATATGTTAAAGATGGCATCACCCTAAGAAATCTTCAGGACAATCCTTTTGCGCAACCTGTTACCGTTTCTTCCAATATCAGTAATGGCTATGGGTTGTTTACTATTTACTCTGTAACGGTAGATACGCTACGATAAACCCTAAAAAACGCCTAAACCGGCCATAGAAACTGTCGTACATCGTACATCCTACATCGTACATTTTTTACCTTCAGGAATAGGGGTATTGCTCACACGCTGCGTTTTCCTATAAACCGATCTGCAAATGAGTAAGCATTTCCTGATAACCCTGGCCACCGTCTGTTTTTGCCTTACCAGTGTTTTCTCTCAAAAAGCGACTATCAACGGGTATATATCGGATAAAAAAAGTGGTGAGCGTCTGTTTGGTGCCTCTGTTTTTATCATGAATAAAAATCTTGGCAGCACCTCTAATGGCTTTGGTTTTTATTCCATTACTATTCCCAAAGATTCGATACAGGTTGTCTTTTCTTTCACCGGGTATCTTCCGATTATTCTTCCTATTTCTTTAACAAAGGATACAACGATCAATATTGAATTGGAAACAGGTGCTCAACTATCCGAAGTAATAGTAAGCGCGGTGAAAAAGGAATCCATTCAGAATAAGACACAGATGAGTACGATCGATCTGCCAGTTTCTACCATCAAGGCACTCCCTGCTTTTTTAGGTGAAGCCGATGTGATGAAAGCTATCCAGTTACTGCCCGGTGTACAAGCAGGTAGTGAAGGTTCGTCCGGTATTTATGTACGTGGTGGCGGTCCCGATCAGAATTTGATATTGCTGGATGGCGTACCTGTTTATAATGTATCGCATCTTTTTGGATTCTTTAGTGTATTCAATGCTGATGCACTCAATAGTGTGGAAGTAATGAAAGGTGGTTTTCCTGCACGATATGGCGGTCGCCTTTCTTCCGTGATTGATATACGGATGAAAGAAGGAAATAAAAATGAGTTTCATGGTGAAGGTGGTATTAGTATCATCGCCTCAAGATTAACTATCGAAGGGCCATTGGATAAAAAGAAAAAAGCATCATTTATGCTCAGTGGCAGAAGAACCTATTTGGATATTCTTGCACAACCTTTAATCAAAGCACAAACTGATGGAGAAACAAATGCCGGCTATTTCTTTTATGACCTGAATGGAAAAATAAATTTCGACATGGGGCAGAAGGACCACCTCTACTTCAGCGGGTATTTTGGTAATGATAAATTTTATGCAAAGGATAAATTCAGTGATGATGGCAGCAATAGCACTTTTAAATCGGAATTGAAATGGGGAAATGCAACAGCTGTGGCCAGGTGGAACCATGAATTTAATCGCAAGTTATTTGGCAACCTGACCTTGTATTTTAGTCGCTACAATTTTAATGTTTCTGCCGATGAAAAATCAAAGAATAACAATGTCAACGAAAGATATTATCTCAAATACTTCAGTGGTATCAGGGATTGGAGCGCGCGGTACGATATGGACTTTTTGCCATCACCTAATCATTTTATAAAAATAGGCATCAGCGGTACTATGCATTACTATAAGCCAGGTGCTGTACAAACGAAAATAAATTCTGTCGATTACAACGAGGATACACTGATCAGGTACCAGTTTATAAAAGCAAAAGAGATCGATGCGTATGTAGAAGATGATATCCGGATTACGGCTGCTTTGAAAGCAAATTTAGGAATACATGCTACAGGTTTCTCAGTAAACAATCAATTCTTTACATCGGTACAGCCGAGAGCTTCGTTGCGTTACCTCATCAATCCAAGTTTGAGTCTGAAAGGATCTTATGTACAAATGAATCAGTATATCCATTTGCTCACTAATAGTGGTATCGGTCTTCCGACTGATCTGTGGGTGCCGGTAACAAAAAGAATTCCTCCGCAGCTTGCACACCAGTTTGCAATGGGTCTGGCCTACGATCATAAAAGTAAATACGAGATAAGCCTGGAAGGATATTATAAATCCATGAAGAATGTGATTGAATATGCTGAAGGCGCTTCTTATCTGAATGCTACGAGTAATTGGGAAGATAAAGTTGAGATCGGCAAAGGTAAAAGCTATGGAATGGAACTTTTCTTACAAAAGAAACATGGACGGGTGACAGGTATGATCGGGTATACACTCAGTTGGACAAACAGGCAATTCGATAATCTTAATAATGGTAAAACGTTTCCCTATAAATATGATCGCCGCCATGATCTGAAAGCAGCGATGGTATATAAGATCAGTAATCGCGTTGAGTTCAGTGCAGATTGGGTATACGGCACCGGGCAGGCAACGACGTTACCAACAGAAGTGTATCTCGATAATGATCATCGTGAAGTAGAAGTATATGATGGCCGCAATGATTTTCGTATGCCCAGCTATCATCACCTCGATGTGGGAGTTAAATTTCTTAAGAAAAAGAAATGGGGGGAAAGAGCCTGGGTAATTAGTGTGTACAATGTGTACAACAGAAAAAACCCTTTCTTTATTTATAAGGACTATGATTATACAGGGAAGCCAGCATTCAGACAAGTATCCCTGTTCCCGATCATTCCATCTATCAGTTACCAGTTTAAGTTTTAATATAAATAATTGAACTAAATTTTATGAAGAAGCTTGTTTACCTGTTTACGATTATCTTATTTTCTCTTTTTGCGTGTGAGAAAGTCGTATATATTAAAATACCCCCGAAAGATCCAAAGCTGGTTGTCAATGCAGAACTGGCAAAGGACTCACTGATTGTGTTGGCAGTTGGTAAAAGCCGTCATGTACTTGACAATGTATATTCTTCTCCTTCTTATATCGAAGAATTTATGGTCAGCAATGCCACGCCGGTGATCTATGAAAATGGAACCGCCATCGATACATTGGTATATGTGCCGTCGGATTACCAGTATAAGAGTATGCACAATAAAAGAATATTATTGGGAAATACGTATTCTATTAAAGTGACTGCTCCCGGTTTCAAGGATGTGACAGCAGAAAGCATTGTTCCTACTCAAAGTGTGATCACAGAAGTGAGCAGGGTAAAAAATGCGCGGACAAATTCTAATGGTGAGCAGGTTGATGAGATCACTATTAAGCTTAATGATCCGGCAGAAGTTAATTTTTACCTGATCAGGTTTTATAGTGCTTATTATTCTTACAATGGTGGAGGGTATACT
>JBDTPD010000202.1:0-7128 GCA_039932855.1 Chitinophagaceae bacterium
TTACTTGTACTGAGGGATCAATCCTTTTGCCAGTTCCACCATCTTTTTCAATCCATCTTCAGGCAGATTACCTTTCTTGAACTCCGCTAATACATCAGGTAATTTATTTTGCATTTCCATCAGGAAGTGATCTTCAAATTCTCTCACTTTACTCACTGCTACTTCTCTGATCAAACCATTTGTACCGAGATAGATGATCGCTACTTGTTTTTCTACTGAGAATGGTGAGTATTGTGGTTGTTTCAGGATCTCCACGTTACGTGCGCCTTTATCAATTACATTTTTTGTAGCAGCATCGAGGTCACCACCGAATTTAGAAAAGGCTTCCAACTCACGATAAAGTGCCTGGTCAAGTTTCAGCGTACCGGCAACTTTCTTCATTGATTTGATCTGTGCATTACCACCCACACGGCTTACAGAGATACCTACGTTGATCGCCGGACGAATACCTGAAAGGAACAAGTTCGATTCAAGGAAGATCTGACCATCAGTAATAGAGATCACGTTTGTAGGAATGTATGCAGATACGTCACCGGCTTGTGTTTCGATTATCGGTAAGGCTGTTAAACTTCCACCACCTTTTACCAGGTGCTTAATAGATGCTGGTAAGTCATTCATGTTTTTTGCAATGTCATCATTGGAGATAACTTTCGCAGCTCTTTCCAATAAACGACTGTGAAGATAGAATACATCACCAGGATAAGCTTCACGACCAGGAGGACGACGAAGCAACAATGAAACCTCACGATAAGCGACCGCTTGTTTTGATAAATCATCATAGATGATCAAAGCAGGACGTCCGGTATCACGGAAGAATTCACCGATCGCTGCACCAGCAAATGGCGCATAGAATTGTAACGGTGCAGGATTAGAAGCAGAAGCTGCAACGATGATCGTGTATTCCATCGCACCAGCATCCTGTAATGTTTTCATTACACCAGCGATAGTAGATGCTTTCTGACCAATCGCTACATATATACAATACACAGGCTTGCCTGCATCGAAAAATTCTTTTTGATTGATGATCGTATCAAGACAAATAGCTGTTTTACCAGTTTGTCTGTCACCGATTACCAGCTCACGTTGACCACGACCGATCGGGATCATCGCATCGATAGCTTTGATACCGGTCTGTAATGGTTCTTTTACCGGCTCACGGAAAATTACACCAGGTGCTTTACGCTCCAATGGCATTTCATAACGCTCACCTTTGATTGGTCCTTTACCATCGATTGGTTCGCCGAGTGTATCAACTACGCGACCAAGCATTCCTTCGCCTACTTTGATAGAAGCGATCTGACCGGTACGGCGCACTTTTGCACCTTCCTGGATCTTACCTGTTTCTCCCATCAATACCACACCCACATTATCTTCTTCAAGGTTCAACGCGATAGCACGTACACCACTTTCAAATTCTACCAGTTCACCATAACGAACATTGCCCAAGCCATATACACGGGCAATACCATCACCTACCTGCAACACTGTTCCTACTTCTTCCAGGTCAGCGCTGGCGTTAAAATTGCTCAACTGCTGGCGCAGTATCGCACTAATCTCATCCGGTTTTATTTCTGCCATATAACTTGATTATATTTTTTTCAAAATTTGTGACAAGCAATTTCTATTACCTGATCTTATACATGTAGTCGTTGTTCTCAAATTGGCGCGCAATATGTTTAAGATCATAAGCGATACTGGCATCAACCAGTTTATCACCAACCTGTAATACAAATCCGCCTATAATATCTGGATTAATTGATTCTTCAAGTTCAATATTTTCAAATCCACCTGCTTTCTTTACCTGGTCAACGATCGCTTTTTTCACTGCGTCGCTAACCGGTGCAGCCGTTGTTAATTTTAAAATATGGATATTCTTAAATGCTTTGTACTGGCTGACAAAAGAAGTGACCATTTCAGGAAGATTACTTTCCCTGCTCTTATTAATGAGCAATGAAATAAAGCCAGTAGTAATTGCTGTCAGCTTTCCTTTTGTTACGGCTTCAATGATTTTCTTTTTTGTATCGCCTTTGATGATCGGGCTGCGAAGCAGGTTTACAAAATCTTTGTTGCTTTTGCATACTCCCTGCAGCCATTGCATATCAGCAAAGGTTTCTTCGAGCTGGCCCTTTTCTTTGGCAAGATCGATAATAGACTTTGCGTAACGTGATGCTAAACGTGGATTCGGCATTCTTCTGATTTGGAAATGTGTCAATTTGATGATTTGGAGATGCTAATACATCAGCACATCTCCAAATCGCCAAATCTTCAAATTAATTCAATTTTACTTCGTCAACCAGTCCTTTGATATGGGCTTCCTGGCTGTCTTTATTTGTCAATTCTTTTCTTAATATTTTTTCACTGACCTCAATCACCAGCTTACCTACCTGGTTCTTTACCTCAGTCAATGCAGCCATCTTTTGTGAATTGATTGCTGCCTGCGCTTCAACGATGATCTTATTAGCTTCTGTTTTTGCCTGTTCTTTTGCTTCGTTGATGATCTTGTCTTTGGTTTCTCTTGCTTCTTTCAGCAACTGTCCTCTTTCTTCACGTGCTTTTGCCAGTAATGCTTCGTTCTCACTTTTCAACTGCGCCATTTCTGCTTTTACTTTTTCAGCAGTAGCCAGTGCACCTGTGATCGTGTTCTCACGGTCACGCAATCCTTTCATAATAGCTGGCCATGCTTTTTTAGCAAGGATCAGGAACACTACGAGGAAAGCAATAAGGGTCCATACAAGTAGTCCAAACTCCGGGTCTAACAGTTTCATATCAATTCAAAATTTAAAATCCAAAAATCCAGCTCTGCGCTGTTGACTTTTTATTTTTGATTTTTTACTTTCTAAAGAATACTGCATCCTCCGCCCTGTGCTTCAGATGCAGTAAATTTTGTTGCAGATATTATTTCAATACCATTGCAAGGAAGCCTACGATGATCGCAAACAGTGCAGCACCTTCTACAAGGGCAGCTGTCAGGATCATGTTACCACGAATGTCATTGGATGCTTCCGGTTGACGGGCAATCGCTTCTACAGCGCCTTTACCGATCTGACCGATACCAATGCCAGCACCGATCGCTGCAAGACCTGCACCGATAGCACCACCTGCATTCGCGATGTCGCTTAACATAACTACGTTCAACAAATCCATGATTCTAGATTTTATATTAAAAAAAACGATCCTAAATTACTACGGCATCTTCATGGCCGTCTGTATCATGATGACCTCCTTCAAACGCCTGCCCGATGAACACAGCAGTCAGCATGGCAAAAATGAATGCCTGTAAAAAGGCTACCAGCACCTCAATGAAATAAATGAAAATCGTAAATCCGATCGCCAATGGAGAAGCGCCCCATCCGGCATATACATTCAGTTCACCAAATATGAATATCAATGAGATCAGACAAATGATAATGATGTGACCAGCGACCATGTTTGCAAAAAGACGAATGATCAATGCAAAGGGCTTAATAAACAAACTGAGAAACTCAACCGGTACCAGGATGAATTTTACACCTAATGGTACGCCCGGTGGATTAAAAATATGACCCCAGTAATGTTTATTTGAACTGAAAATGATCACTACAAAAGATATAACACCCAATACAGCTGTGAAGGCAATGTTGCCCGTAACGTTAGCACTGCCGGGTATCAATCCAAAAAGGTTATTGATAAGAATAAAAAAGAAAACGGTTAGTAGATAAGGAAGATATTTATCAGACTTATGTCCGAGATTAGGTTTTGCTACTTCATCGCGTACGAAAGTGATCACTGGTTCCATCAGGCTTTGTGATCCTTTAGGAGCAGAGGTAACACCGACTCCTTTTTTGTAACGGTTGGCGATACGCAGCATCAGCCACGTGAAAAAGATCATGGCGAGGAGCATCTGCACCACATTTCTCGTCAGGGAAAAATCATAGACTTTTACAGTCTTATCAGGCTCGTTGTTATCATTAACAGCCATGATATCTTCTTCATTGTATTTGGTGGGATCCAGCTTGTATTCTTCGATTTTTTCTTTGGTCAGGATCATATATCCATCATGGCTTTCTTCGCCATGATGGAAAGAAGAGGACATAAATGCCTTGAACCCTTTTTCTTTAGAATAAACCAATACCGGCAAAGGGATATGTTTTCCAAAAAAATGGAACTCATGACCGTTCAAAACGTGTCCAAAAATGACTTCAGAGGCGTTGAATTTCTTCTTGCCTGATTCCTCGCCATTTTCTGACTTATGCTGAGCAGAAGCCATGTTAAAAAAACACAGTAAAAAAAGGCTAAAAACCGCTACCAATAAGGATTTGAGGCGACCCATCATCATACAGTTCCTGAAATTTGCCGCAAAGATAAGGGGGTGAAGATTAAAAATGGAATTTGTTAGGAGAATTATGCCCTTAATTTAAGATGTAATCATTCTTTTTTTTGCAGCTGTTCCTGTTGCAATTTTTGGATTTTTTCGAGCTCCTGAACATCTATCTGATCTGTGGGTCGGGAAACAGCTTTTTTATTTGTAATCAAATCATTTATGTGTAAAAAAGGTACAATAATGCCATTTAGATCAGCTCGGACAGCTCTTTTGTAGCAAATATCAAAAGACTGGTCTTCAAGTCCTTTCATTGACGTCATGATGTCTAATACAATACCACCGCCTATATTAAATTCTGTCCAGCCAGGAATAAAATCTATTGTTTCTAAAGAAGGGTGATCACCATATCCCAAATCTTTAAAGGCCTGTCGAAGATGTTGACGGTTTATTAGTTCATCTTTTAACCAGAGGTCAGAATCTTTAGTTGTCCTTGCATACCCATGCATATTCACTGCAAAACCACCAACCATAATATAGGCAACGTGGTTTTTATTCAGAATTTTCCAAAATTCTAAAATTTCTTCGTCCATCACATCCATAAAAATAATTTAGGATTATTCTCCGGCTATTCTTTTGGCAGAAGATAACATTTTGCCAATACGCATCATTTTGCAGAATAAGTGAAATTTTTCAATATCACTTCGGTTCATGTCTCTTTTCAAACGATATATCTCAGCTTCTTCCTGTGAAGAAAACGTTTTCATAAACGGTTCTTGTTCTTCATGAACCGCTGAATTCTTTTTATTTTCTTCGTAATTCTTCACACTTGCAAAATACAAAATTTCGAAAGAATTACCCAGCTTTAACCGGGTGTTTCTCAAACTGCATCTCGTGCAATTTGGCATAAAAACCGCCATTCCGCATCAATTCTTCGTGAGTACCTGCTTCTTTCAATTCGCCTTTATCCAGTACAATGATCTTATCCGCTTTTCTGATCGTAGAAAGCCTGTGCGCGATCACAATAGCGGTTCTTCCGCTGATCAGTTTGTCGATAGCTCCCTGGATCAATTGCTCACTTTCAGTATCTACTGAAGAAGTAGCCTCATCGAGGATCAATATAGAAGGATTATATAACAGCGCCCTGATAAATGATAGTAACTGCCGCTGACCCAGTGATAAGGTAGCGCCTCTTTCCATCACATTATAATCATAGCCACCCGGCAGTTGCATAATGAAATCATGCATATCGATCAGCTTCGCCGCTTCAATCACGCGCTCCCTGGAAATTTCCTCATTACGTAGCGTAATATTATCAATGACCGATCCGGAGAAAAGAAATACGTCCTGCAATACAACACCGATATTCTTCCGTAAAAAATCAAGATCATATTTTTCTATGTTCACATCATCTATCCGTATTGCTCCCTTTTGAATATGATACAGCCTGTTCAACAAACTAATGATAGTCGTTTTACCACTACCGGTATGACCAACAATCGCTACTGTCTCACCAGGATTAATAGAAAAACTGATATCCTTTAACACATACTTCTCATCAACATAGGCAAAAGATACTTTTTCAAAATCAACCTTCCCTTTTAAAATACCTGCTGGTTTATATGCTGTCGGATGTGACTCAGGAATAAAATCTTCATTGTCCAATACCTTAAATACTCTTTCACTGGCTACCACCCCCATTTGTAATACATTGAATTTATCTGCCAGCACACGCAATGGTCTGAAGAGTAGATTAAGACAAAGAATAAATGAGATCACAATTCCCTGCTGACTCGCATGCAGATCAAGCGCTTCTTTAGCAGTCCACCAAACAATCAAACCTGTAGAGAGCGCCAATACAATTTCAACGATAGGGAAAAAAACAGAGTAGGCAAAGATGGCCTTGATGTTAGCGTTGCGATGCTCCTTATTTATTTTTTTAAACTTATTAAATTCTCTTTCTTCCGAAGCAAAAGCCTGTACGATCTGCATACCGGTAAGATGTTCCTGTACAAAAGCATTGAGACTAGACACCGCATTTCTTACCCTGAAAAAAGATTTGTTGATACTTTCTTTAAAATAATACGTCGCAATAATAATAATAGGGAAAGGAATCAGTGCAATAAACGTAAGTTTTGGATCTACAGAGAACATATAAGCCAGCACACACACAATAGATAACAGATCAGCAATAATCGGCACCAATCCTTCTGCAAAGATTTCATTGATCGCTTCAATATCGTTGATCGATCTTGTTGTTAATGTTCCGATCGGTGTTTTATCAAATTGCGAAAGGTTCAGTCCCAATATTTTTTTATAGACTGCTACACGCATATCCTTTACTACCGATTGTCCTAGAGAAGCCGTTAAAAAAGTAAATAAGAACCGGAAAGCTGTTTCAATAAAAATCAATGCTATCTGAAACAAAGTAATCGTAACAACAAGGTCGACTACACGGCTTTCAGTAAAATTATCTTTATGAACCAAGTATTTATTAACGGTCATCTGTATCAGCAACGGGCGTATTGGTGTAATAACTGCCAACAGGATAGCCAGCACTACTGACCAGTAGAATTTTTTCTTATACGGCGCTGCATAACGAAACACTCTCCGTAATACCGCAATATCAAACTTCTTAGCTGCTGTGGTTTCTGCCATTTCTTATTAAAGGAGATGCAAATGTAGTAAGAAAAGCTGTTAGCCATTACCAGTTGGCAGTCTCCAGTTGGCAGCCGGCAGTCACATTTTGCAAACAGTTAACGAACTATTGGCCCGAACAGGTCAAGAAATTTCAATTGGTTGCGAATGAATGGACCATCGATGGAGGTGAA
>JBDTPD010000203.1:0-7100 GCA_039932855.1 Chitinophagaceae bacterium
CACCACATCCGGGATCAGAAACTTTGTTGATCAAGTGCCAAATTGTATACCGAAAAAGGTTTATGACCTGGCATTTGCTCTTTCCTGAAATTTTCAAATCGGGTTGCAAATGTAGTGGATTTGCCGGGAAGAACCAGCTAGTAAAAGAGAAATGATGAATAGGAAAAAAGTTTTCTCCTTCAGTAAAAATTTGTAGGTTTGGCTATACCTTTCTTGAGCTAACCAAATCCCCTATCTTCTGGAAAAACACCATTACACACGATTTTTGCCGCGTAGCTAACTAATTTCCATCCTTAGAATTATCGATAAGTACCAATCCATTCCTGGAAGACTATATTTATTACACACCCAAACCAGCTGTTCATGAGAAAATTACTTCTACTCTTCGTAGGGTTGTTTGCCGTCGTTATGGCAGACGCCCAAAATCCGGCGACCGTTTTCACAATTCCTCAAAAACACATTACACTTCCCTGCGGTACCAATTGTACCAACATTTCAGTACAGGTACCTCACATCAGACAAAGCACAACGTATACTATCACCACCCCGGTTTATGCGCCTTACGCATATACATCGCCGGCGGGCACAGAATTAGTTGATGTTTATGGAGATGATGAATTTAGCACACGGATTCCTTTTCCTTTTGCCTTTTTCTTTTGTTTTTATGGCACCACCTATTCTTCCTTATCCGTAGGTTCCAATTCAGTTCTTTCTTTTGATCCTACTCTTGAGCAGGGTGATCGTAATGAATATAGAATCCGCGGACCATTGCCAAATACGGAACTTGAATCGGCTGCGATCTTCGGACCGATGCATGATATTGATCCGGTTGATGCCTATAATCCAGCTCCGACAGAACGTAAAATTGAATGGAGAGTAGAAGGAACCGCTCCGAAAAGAAGGTTCATTGCAAGTTATAATTCGGTAGCTTATTATCTTGCAGATTGCGCGCAATATAAAGCTACTCACCAGATGGTTATTTATGAGAATACTGGTATAATAGAAGTGTATATAAAAGATAAACCGTATTGCCTTGCATGGAATGATGGATTATCTATTCTTGGTGTACAAAATGCAGATAAAACACAATCAGTAGCTGCTCCTGGAAAAAATGCAACTGTATGGGGTACTGAAGCGATGGACTCCTGTTACCGGTTTATTCCTTATGGCGGCGCTCCAATGTTCAGACGCGCAGAGCTAAGAAGAAATAATGTGGTACTTGCAACTAACACTACGGATACATCTACTGCTTCCCCGGGTGTATTGAACCTGAACTTTCCGAATGTTTGTCCTACGGCTGACAGCACGGCTTATGAGATAAAAGTTTATTATGGTTCCTGCAGCAATCCTGCTCTTGAAGTTTCTTTTAGTGATACTGTATTTATAAAGAAAAGTGTACTCGCTGCTACTGTTGCAAAAACAGATGCTACCTGCGATGTAAACGGATCTATCACTGTAACAGCAACCGGCGCTACTGGTGCGTTACAATATAGCAGCAATGGTGGTACCTCATACCAGGCTGGTAATACATTTACCAATCTCTTGCCGGGTACATATACTATAATGGTGAGAGATGCAGGCACCTGCCCTGTTACTCAAACAGTCACTATCAACCTGATTGGAAGTGTAACAGTAAATGCAGGACTTGATACTACCATCTGTAAAGGAGCTACGTTTACACGTACGCCTGTCAGCACTGGTACAACATTTACCTGGACATCTACTGGCGGTGGTGGTTCAACAGCACCAGCTGTCAACAGTTCTATAACCGTATCTCCGCAGGTGTCAACAACGTATACAATTACTGCTGTGCGTGGGCTTTGTTCTGCAACAGATGACTTTAAAGTAGATGTTACTGCAGGTGCAGTTGCAAATGCCGGTGCCGATGGTATTATACTTGCTGGTCAAAATTATCAGATCAATGCCACCGCAACCGGAGGTACGTACACATGGACCCCACCTGCAGGATTAAGCGCTACAAATACATTGTCGCCGAAAGCAAGTCCTGCACAAACTACTACTTATACATTGCAGGTGACTACTCCGCAAGGTTGTACAGCTACTGATGATATATTGATCACTGTGGTTCCTTATTGTATCAAACCAATGACTGCCTTTACACCAAATGGTGATGGTATCAATGATTATTGGTTGATTACAAATGGTAACTGTTTAACGAGCGCGAAAGCACAGATATTTAACCGTTATGGTGCTATCGTATTTGAATCGAAAGATTATAAAAATGACTGGCAGGGTACTTATAAAGGAAAACCTTTGCCTGACGGCACGTACTATTTTGTGATCAGTTTTGTGCTGATAAATGGAAAGACAGAGTATTTGAAAGGAAACGTGACCATTTTAAGATAATCATCAAAACTTACAATTATGAAACGCTATATATTCAGTTTGTTATTTTCATCAGTTGCCTATATGGCAATAGGGCAGCAATTGTTTACTTCGTCGCTGTATGATATGCAGGGAAATCTTCACAATCCTGCTGTAGCTGGTTCGGCTAAGCATGGTATCATCGGTGCTACTTACCGTAGTATGTGGGGTGGTATCAGTGGTGGTCCACAAACAGCTACTGTATTTGGTTCAGGCTATCTTCCAAATGTGAAATTGGGAATTGGTGGTTATGTATACAGTGATGTAACTGGCCCAACAAAAAGAATCGGATTAGAAATGGCTTATGCCTATCATATTCCACTTGCTAATGATGCATCTTTCTCAATAGGATTGGAAGGAAGATTTCAGCAATTCTCCTTTGATATGGCCAAGTTGCAGACAGCGTTAGGAAATGATCCTGTATTGGGAAGAACAGATAATCGTTTTGCAGGTGATGCAGGATTGGGATTTGCTTATACCAGTAAGAAATTCCAGGCAGGTATTTCTGTCAGCCAGTTATTGCAATCAAAACTTGATTTTTATACCGGTAATCTGGCACGTACAGAAGAAGCTAAATTATACCGCCACTATTATTTCCATACTAAATACGATTGGCAGGCTGATGAAGCGACAGTGATCACACCGAATCTTCTGATGATCTATCTTCCTAATAGTCCGATGGAAGTACAGGGTGGTGTACGTGTTGAGCACAGCCAGATATTCTGGTGGGGTGTAGCGTATCGTGCACGTCAGAGCTGGATGTTGTCTGCGGGATTGCATATCAAGCAAAAATTCACCATCGGTTATTCATTCGATCTTTATAAAACTCCATTGAGCATTTATGACAAAGGAGCCAATGCGAATGAGATAGTGTTGAGATATGACTTTTTGAAGTAAAGAATTGAACATTTGAATAAAGTTGAGAGCCTGCTAATTTTAGCGGGCTCTTTTTTTATGAAAAAATGTTGAACAACTGAGTAAACCTTCTCCGACGTGTCTCGCCTGATTACGTTGACTAAATAATAAAAACTTTTGGCGGACTCGTCGTTATAGTTCACTTCGCACATCAGCTTATGTTAGCAGATACCTATTACCAACGAAGAAAAACAACATCAGGGGAAAAGGGAGTTAAGATAAAATATTGAACGAAGAATAAGGAGAACTTCAATTCCTCCTTCCACCCTCAATGTTCCAACTCTCCTACAAATTCAGTAAATTCGTAGACAATGGAAACCGTTGCACAAGTACCCAAATATAACCTCAATGAAGAGCAGGAACGCAAGCTGATCCTGCGGGAGTATCGTTCTCTTTTACGCTCACTGAAAAGCAAGATCAAAACAGGTGATAAGGACCTTCTCCGGATGGCTTTTGAAATGTCGGCCGATGCACACAAAACGATGCGCCGGAAAAGTGGAGAACCCTATATTCTTCATCCACTGGCAGTAGCCAAGATTTGCGTGGAAGAAATCGGCCTGGGTGTTCGCTCTACTATCTGCGCACTATTACATGATACAGTCGAGGATACAGATATTTCGCTGGAAGATGTAGAAAGAGAATTCGGACAGGAGATCGCCCGGATTGTAGATGGCTTGACAAAAATCTCAAACGTCGTCGATATAAATGCTTCTCAGCAAGCAGAAAATTTCAAAAAAATATTATTGACCCTCACAGATGATCCGCGGGTAATTCTTATCAAGCTGGCCGATCGTATGCACAACATGCGTACGCTGGAAAGCATGAAGCGGGAAAAACAATTGAAGATATCATCCGAAACCGTTTATGTCTATGCGCCGCTTGCTCACCGGATGGGATTGTACAGTATTAAAACAGAGATGGAAGATCTGGCCATGAAATACATGGAGCCGGAAGTATATAAAGACATTGCACAAAAACTGGCGGAAACAAAAAGAGAACGCTCCAAATACATCAACGAGTTTATTAAACCTATTAAAGAGAAACTCGAAAAAGGTCGTTTCAATTTTGAAATATACGGACGTCCGAAAAGTATTCACTCCATTTCCAATAAAATGAAAAAGAAAGGAGTAGACTTTGAAGAAGTGTATGACCTGTTTGCCATCCGTGTTATTCTTGATGCACCTCCTGAAAAAGAAAAAGAACAATGCTGGAAAGTATATTCGATGATCACGGATGAATATACTCCATCACCCGAGCGCTTGCGTGACTGGTTGAGTAATCCTAAATCAAATGGGTATGAAGCACTGCATACAACAGTGATGGGCCCGCAGGGAAAATGGGTGGAAGTGCAGATACGTACCAAGCGAATGAATGAAATTGCCGAAAAAGGATTAGCTGCACACTGGAAATATAAAGAAGGAACCGCAGATGAAAATCGTTTCGATAAATGGTTCCAGCAGATTCGTGAAGTGCTCAGCAACCAGGAAACAGACAGCATCGATTTTCTCCAGGATTTCAAAACAAGTTTTCTTGCCGAAGAAATATACGTATACACGCCAAAAGGTGATGTGAAAATGTTGCCGACCGGATCAACCGCACTTGATTTTGCATTTTCCATACATAGCGGCATTGGCGTAAAAACGATTGGCGCCAAAGTAAATCATAAGCTCGTACCTATCAGTCATAAGTTGCGGAGTGGTGATCAGATCGAGATCATTACCAGTAACAAACAAAAACCTTCAGAAGACTGGTTGGGGTTTGTAGTAACGGCAAAAGCAAAAGGAAGAATCAAGGATGCATTAAAAGAAGAAAAAAGATCGATTGCTGATGAAGGAAAATATACAGTACAACGTAAACTGGAAGGAATAGGAGCGGCTTTTAATCATCAGAATATTGATGAGCTGGTGCATTTGTACAAATTGCAATCGCACCTTGATCTTTTTTACCAGGTCGCTATTAAAAATATTGATCTCAAAGAGATCAAAGACTTTAAAGTATTGGGTGATAAACTCGAAGCACCGCGTCCGATCAAAACAGTACATGAATTCAAACAGGATATCATTCCGCATCAGCAGGCGATTTCAAGAAAGGATACGGAACTGATCATATTTGGTGAAAGCAGTGATCGTATAGTATACAACCTGGCTAATTGTTGTAAACCAATTCCGGGGGATGACGTGTTTGGATTTATTACTACCGGGAAAGGATTGACCATTCATCGTACCAATTGCCCGAATGCTGCAAAATTGTTGGCTAACTATGGGCATCGTGTTGTAAAAACGAAGTGGGCCAAGAATAAAGAGATCTCGTTCCTTACTGGTTTGAAAATAGTAGGTATGGATGATGTGGGTGTTATTCACAAAATAACCAACCTGATTTCCGGCGAACTAAAAATTAATATCAGTGCGCTGAGCGTAGAAGCGAAGGAAGGTTTGTTCGAGGGAAATATTAAAATTTATGTGCACGATAAGGAAGAATTGGATGAACTCGTACAACTTTTAAAGAGCTTGCCGGGAATTGAATCTGTAGAACGATATGATACTGAAGACATTTCGTCTTAGCTCCCGGTACCGTAAATAAACATGAAAAATTACACGTTGATCTCACATTCTCTAGCGTTTTTTTTCTTAACTTGTTGAATCGATTGGACGCCGTTTTACCCGTAAACACACCACACTGCTATGAGATTGAGATCATTAGGGCCAGTATTTATACTTGGTTTTTTTGCTGTTATTTCACCTAACCTCCATGGACAAAGTTGTTTCAACACAGGCTTGAATGGAACTGTAATTAACCTTCCCTGTCATCAGACCTGTGTAAATGTGCCGGTTAAAATACCGCACTTGAAAAGCACCTCCGATTATATCATCACCGACATTCCTTATGCACCTTATGCATACACTACGCCTGGTGGAGCAACGGACCCTGCTATTTATGCGGATGATAAATTCAGCAGGTTAATTCCATTGCCATTCAATTTTTGTTTTTATGATTCACTGTATACGTCTGCAGTGGTTGGCTCAAATGGATTGATCACATTTGATACAACGAATAAAAACTGTGACAACGCTTATACTATCTCTGCTCCTATCCCATTAGCTACAGGTACACAGTGTAATCAAACCGGTACCTATTATCCGCGTGCTGCTGTAATGGGTATGTACTGTGATCTTGATCCAAGTGCACTGGCAAGTCCTGCCGATCGTAAGATCGAATGGCGCGTTGAAGGATCTGCTCCCTGCAGAAAATTTATTGCAAGTTATTATCATGTTGGTCTTTATGGGGATAGGGATTGTAGTCTTGCGACACCTACTACTTTTCAGATGGTCCTCTATGAATCCACAGGGATCATTGAAGTTTTTGTTGAAGCAAAAACCTGTAACTCTACTACCGGTGATGCACACGCAATCATGGGTGTACAAAACTGGGCAAGGAATAAAGCGTTGGCTGGTGCAGGAAAAAATAATACAGTATGGCACGAGGTTTTAAAAGGTTATAGGTTCGTTCCATCTGGCGGCGTGTCCCGGTTTGTAAGCTGTGAAGTTCAAACACTGGCAGGTGCATTTATAGCAACAGGTGATACAGCTACCACTTCAGCTGGTACCCTCGACGTAACGTTCCCAACTTTTTGTCCTCTTGGTGCAAGCGGTCAATATGTAGTTAAAACAACTTTTTCTGCTTGTGATAATCCTGGAAATCAGTTAGTGAGTTTTGATACGATCACTATCAATAAGACAACCAGTCTTGATCCAACAAAGACTACTACGCAAACAAGTTGTGGTGTGATTGGTAGCGGTACC
>JBDTPD010000204.1:0-6960 GCA_039932855.1 Chitinophagaceae bacterium
GGATGCGTAGGAAGACCGTTGTAATACACCTGCGCAATAGCAGGATGAGTTGATAGAAAAGTAGCAACCTGCATAGCATTACTGCAATGTTTATCCATACGAACCGGAAGTGTTTTAATTCCCTGTATTAATAAAAATGCATCGAACGGGTTACTATTGCCGCCAAGCAATTTATAGGTATTGTAAACAGTCGTTTTCATAAAATCAAGATCCTTTCCGATAAGAACACCACCAATAGCTGTTCCATGCCCGTTCAGGAATTTGGTAGTAGAATGAAAAATAAAATCAACACCGTATTTGAATGGTTGCTGTAAATAAGGAGTAGCGAAAGTATTATCGATGGTGACTTTGCACTTGAATTCTTTAGCAAGTTTGCACACTGCTTCAATATCTGTACACTGCATGGTAGGATTGGCAGGTGTTTCGAGGTGCAATAATTTTATCATTTTATCACGGCTTAAAAGATCTCTTAACTTATCAAGATCGCGCATGTCCGCAAAAAGTGATTGAACACCAAACCTTGGCAGAAAATTTCCCAGGAACTCATGCGTACCACCATATACAGAATGATTGGACAATATTGTATCGCCTGCCGAAACATTTGACATGAACATGGTGGTCATCGCAGCCTGCCCACTCGAATGAAGTAATGCCTTTAACTGTAATGGCTGACCATTTTTATCCGTTAGCCCAAAACCTTCCAGGGCAGCAATAACTTCTTCTGCTGCCGCTGAAGTTGGATTTCCAAAACGTGAATAGATAAATCCTTTTTCTTTACCGGAAAAACGATCCATTCCCTGCTCCGCATTATCAAATGTAAAAGAAGAAGAAGCAAAAATGGGTGTTATATGTGCATGCTCCGATGTTTCCTGTTGTGCACCGTGAATAGCCATCGTGTCTATTCCTGAAATACTGTTAGTTGACATACGCTTTGTTGTAAAGTGAAGATGAAAGCTACTTGCTATAGCTTAGGAGATACTATACTACAAAGGTAGAGAGATACAGGAATAAAACAGGGAAGGGATTTAATTCTTCTTGGCCAATAATAACTATCCTCATTCTATGATTGCATTTAAATAAATTTTACCTTAGCATATAGCATGTTATTCTCTTATGCATTATCAAACATTCATACCTCCTGATATTTTAAAGCCCTATATCAAATATTTCTGGGCGCTGGAGAGTAATGGCCCTGATAATTTCCCAACAACATTCAGCGCTATTGTAGATGGGTGCCCTGGCGCCATTATTGTTCAATCAGAGAAAAAATCATTTTCTGATGAAGAAGATAAAAAGTTACCAGATATTTTTTTATATGGTCAAACAATAAGACCGGTAAGGCTTTCTGCAGCCGGCAAGTTCGACGCTATCGGTATATGTTTTCAGCCCCATGCACTTAAATCAGTTTTTGGATTGGATGCGGTAGAATTAACCAACTCCTGTGTCGACCTCAACCTGGTTAATAATAAAAAACAAAAGCATTTATCAGAACAATTACTGAATGCTACTTCTGTGCATGAACAACTGAAAATATTGTCGGTCTATTTAGTTGAACAGGTTAAGAACAATCATCAAAAAACAGATGATACAACACAGTTTGCCTTAACACAAATTATTAAGTCGAACGGAAGTATTTCATTAAAAGAATTGCAGCAGCAACTTCAATTATCTGAACGTAGTCTTGAACGAAAATTCAACCGTAGCGTTGGTATTTCTCCCAAATTATTCTCACGCATATGCCAGTTTCAGCAGTCGATGAAGCAATTGAGAAAAAGCGATTATGATAAACTTTCGGACATTGCCTACGAACATAATTATGCCGATCAGTCTCACTTCATAAGAGTATTTAAAGAATTTACCGGCTTTTCTCCTATTGAATTTAAGAAACAATCCCAGGAAGTAGTAGAGAATTTCCCTACTTTAAAGAAATAATCGCCCTGTCGGTTTTGTTCTATTTTCCCCGCCGCATCGATGATAGTTTTGAATTCAATTCAAGCTACCAGACATGAAAAGTGCAATTACAATACTAGGATTGTTTATCGCAACGGCGATCATGATCTTCCTTCAATCATATACTACAAAGAATTTGCTACCAGTTAATGGCAACACGGAATTACTACCCGCAATTTCAGGTTATCATATTTTCAAAGGAGATCCAGCAGAGTTAGTTCCTGCTGATGAGTATACGAGTTATCAATTAGCCACAGGGTTATTTACTGATTACGCAGAAAAGCAACGCCTCATAAAAGTTCCGGCAGGGTATAAAATGACGGCTGTCAGGGATGGGCTTCCTGATTTCCCCGATGGAACTATATTGGTAAAAACGTTTTATTATTTTATTGATAAAAGAGAACCGGCAAAAGGAAAACGATTGATTGAAACAAGAGTTTTAATAAAGTCGAATTCAAAGTGGGTTGCTGGCACTTATGTATGGAACATTCAGCAGACAGATGCCGTGTTAATAACAAACGGGTTGAAGACAGGTGTTGATTGGATAGATCAACATGGCGAAAGCAAATTTATTTCCTACCAGGTACCCACAAATAAAGAATGTGGCTCTTGTCATAACTCAGATAAAACGATGTCACCGATAGGATTGAAAATAAGAAATCTTAATATTGATGTAGCAAGAGATAAGCGTACCATCAATCAGCTTAGTTATTTTCAACAGCATGGCATTATGAATCAATTCGATCCATCTTCTTTTACATCCACGCCCGATTGGCAAAATACTTCGTTGAGTTTAGGCGAAAGAGCAAGAGCTTACCTGGATGTGAATTGCGCTCATTGTCATAGTCAAAATGGATTTTGTGCAAAATCAGGGTTGCGATTAGGCTATGAGATTCCTTTTTCCGCTACTCAAATAGTGCAAAAGAAAGATCGTATGATTAAATTATTATCCAACCGAAAAATGCCTTTGCTTGGAACAACGGTGATTTATCAGGAAGGAATTGCATTGATCAAAGAATATGTAAACACATTATCTCAATAACCTCTTTTATAAATAACTGCACATGAATCAAATTACCAGCAAACAAAAACCAACGAAAATGGCAACTATCATTCTTCTTATAACCGCTGTATTAACGGCGCTGATCACAGGACTGTTTTATAGTTATAGTTGTTCGGTGAATCCAGGTCTTGGTAATTTACCTGATAATCAGTATCTCGCTGCGATGCAATCCATCAACCGCGCCATATTAAATCCTGTTTTCTTTGCGAGCTTTATGGGTACGTTGATCTTATTACCTGTGTGTGCATGGATGTATTATGGTCAGCCTGATTCAAATCGCTTTACCTTACTGTTAATTGCTGCGCTGGTATACGCGATTGGCACGTTTGGAGTAACGATGGCTTGCAATGTTCCCTTAAATGATGCGCTGAATGCTTTTGATTTAAAAAGCGCAACAGCAGAAAGCTTGATGGCGCAACGGGAGAAATTCGAAGCGACATGGAATAAATGGCATATGGTTAGAACAGTCGCTTCTTTGATTTCATTAATATTAGTTGTTGCTGCATGTATTAACTACAGGCATATTTCAGATAATCAGTAAGTCATGCCGGGAAGGCGGTAAGACGTGAAGGAAACGTTTCTTATCGTCTTACCGCGTTCCCGGCATATGCATTTATTCAATAATAATTTTCATGCCATTATATTTCAAGATATTTTTGCGGAAATGTCCAATCCGGACACTTTCAGTTGTTATTAGTTTTTAACCAAAAAATTTAAAGTAACATGAAAGAATTCTTATTTATTTACAGAACAGATCAGAAGAAATTCGCGCAACGTTCTCCTGAAGAAATGCAGTCTGCTACAAAGAAATGGATGGATTGGGTCGGTAGTATTGCAGCCCAGGACAAACTTTCTTCACGCGGTAATCGCCTTGAATCTACTGGTAAGGTATTAAAACCTGGTAATGTGATCACCGACGGACCTTATATGGAACTCAAAGAATCTGTTGGGGGTTATTCTATTGTGAAAGCTGATACATTGGATGAAGCGACTGAATTGGCAAAAGGCTGCCCTGCATTAGAATTTGGTGGCATGGTGGAAGTACGGGAAATTAGTGTCCTGTAAGAAGAATTTGATTATTGGGAATTTTGGTTTCACGCAAAGACGCAAAGATTCGCGAAGCCGCAAAGAGTCTTTGCAACTTTGCGAACTTCTTAGCGCCTTTGCGTGAAATAGAAATTTCAAAACGAATGATTATTAATTATGGAGCAGGATGAACTAATTCCTCATCTATTCCGAACAGAATACCGGAAAATAACGGCCGTACTGTGCAAACTGTTCGGGTTGGAGCATATTGAAATAGCAGAAGACATTGCCAGCGATACTTTCTTAATGGCATCCGAAACATGGAGCTTAAAAGGATTACCTGAAAAACCACTCGCCTGGTTATACACCGTTGCAAAAAATAAAGCAAAGAATTACCTGAAACATAATGCCGTCTTCACGCAAAAGATCGCTAAACAAATAAAATATACTTCGAACGAAGCGCAGGAGATTGAGATCGATCTGTCAGTAGAGAATATAAAAGATAGCCAGCTGCAAATGTTCTTTGCTGTTTGTCATCCTGCCATTCCGGTAGAGGCGCAGGTAGGATTGGCATTAAGGGTGCTCTGTGGTTTTGGCATCGATGAAATTGCGACTGCATTTTTAACCAATAAAGAAACAATCAATAAGCGACTGCACAGGGCGAAAGAAAAATTACGTGAAGCAAATGTTGAAATCGCTTTTCCGGGTGAAACTGAAATCAATAAGCGATTAGAAACGGTACTGACAACGATTTATTTATTATTCAATGAAGGATATTATTCCCCTGCACAGGATATTACGCTTCGGAAAGATCTGTGTCTCGAAGCAATCAGGCTTGCGCTTTTGTTGATTGAAAATGAACAAACCAATACGCCCCCGGTAAATGCCTTGCTTTCGTTGATGTGTTTTCATGCTTCAAGGTTCGATGCAAGGGTCAACCAGGATGGAGAAACTGTGTTGTACCAGGATCAGGATGAAAGTCTCTGGAATGATGAGATGATCTCACAGGGAGAATATTTTTTGGACCTTGCTTCGCGCGGTGATACGCTTTCAAAATATCATCTCGAAGCAGGCATTGCCTACTGGCATACGATCAAAGAGGACACGGAGGAAAAATGGGAAAGTATTCTCCAATTATATAATCAACTATTACTGATTGAATATTCTCCTATTGCTGCCCTTAACCGCACATACGCGTTAGCAAAGGCAAATGGAAATGAAGAAGCTATTATTGAAGCAGAGAAATTAAAACTGACAGATAATCATCTTTATCATTCGCTATTAGGAGAATTATATAAAGATATTAATCAGAAGAAAGCAATCTCGCATTTTAAGAATGCATTATCGCTGGCTAAATCTCCGGCAGATAAGAATGTTATTTCTAATAAAATCGAGCAATTAAGGGAAGTCAAATCCGATAGCTATCGGATTCAAAAGTAAAAATTCAAAAAATCAGACCCTATTTTTGAATTTTGATTTTAATTAACCACCCACTGTCTTAATCGAAGATCAGTGGTTGTGTTGCCGAGAGACGTCTTCTCCAATGAGATCATGCCAACACCTTTCGCATAGTAATAGTAGAATTTCTCGTTAGCGCCACCATAGCCATTACCTTCTGATCTTAGCTGAGGCTGTACTGAAATTTTATAGACATTGGTAAAAGCGTTTCCATTTATTACAAATGTCATATTCGCATCTTCGCACTTGTAAGAATATTTAAGAATGATTATTTGTCCAAAGGATGCCGGCGCTCTAAACTCTGCAGACTCCCAGGTATCCCCGGTAGAAAGACGTTCTTTTAAAAACGGCAGTTCGCCATAGAGCGGATCACCATATTGAAAAGAGTTGGTATACTTATCAACTTTTGTATATTCATAATAATCACCACCAGATTTTCTGAAATAATATTTCAATGTGCCCCAGAAACGCGTTTCTTCATTCATGATCTTATACAGGTTCCCATTGATGATAGCACTATCAACAATAGTCCGCCTGATAGAATCAGCTGTCGTATTATCAACATCATCATAATACCAATGACTGTTGCAGGTCAGTGGAAAATAATCGCTGTTATTAACAGGAACATTTGGTAAAATGATCACAGTAAACGTACAGGCTTGCGTACCTGCTCTTACTGTAAATGTATTTAAACCTTCAGCCGTTGGTGTTCCTGATCCTTGTAAATAGACATACTGTACACCGGCCTGGGTCAGTAATCCAGATCCTGAGAACGAATACCCATTGACCATATCAGTGGAAATAGAATAATTGCCCGGTGTGGTTACATTGATTTCTATTTTGACTTTATCAGCAGTATCGAGGCTGACATCTTTTATATAGTTACCATTTACGCTATTATTCATGCAGGTTGTCGGATTACCACTCAGGGTGAATACGGAATTGTTCGAACTATCCGCTACTGCTACTGATGCTTCGCAAATACTTGTATTATAAAAAATGGTGAACACATCTGTGCCGGGAGCGAGCGGCTTACCGGTGCAGGCAAGTTTTACCTGTACATCGCCTGTATCACTGAAGTTACCATCTGTTTTAAATGAATACCCGTTGAGTGTATCTGTATAGATAGAGTACGACCCTGGAGAAGATACATGCACATTCACTTCCATGAAATTGCTGCTGTTGGCAGTGTGGCCCCGAATAAACATACCGCTTACCTGCGAAGGGAAGCAATCACCATTATTATCTTTTAATAAATAGCCATCGGAAAGAGGAACTTTTTCATAACTATACTCCTTAGTGCAGGAATAGATCACTGAGAGAAATAACAGTGATGATAGGGCATATGGCAAATGCAATCTCACGAGATTAAAGGTAAATTCTTTTAAGAATAAAACCCATTGGTTTCTCGCGGCGAACGCGTCGGAGCAGCGACGCAACGATTTAATAGGTTTTTCTATTCG
>JBDTPD010000205.1:0-6956 GCA_039932855.1 Chitinophagaceae bacterium
TGAAAGAAATGCTGGTAAAGATTTTTAATTAATATTTTTATTCACAAATTTCATGAATTGCTATAATTTTTTTAATTTGAATTCATGTAATTCATGGCAACTTATAGGGGGGATTAAATGAAATGTATAATATATACAATATAAAAGGTATTAATAATGAGCGCCGCTGAATTATTATCAACGCTTCTTCTGCGCTGAACTGGGGCAAGTGGTTATCGGAAAGAATAATAGCAGGATTAAATTCGTCCAGTGCCTGCAGGTAAGTCTCCTTGTTCGTTGCAACCTTAACCACGCATTTGAAATTGGCGCGCTTAAGTTGCCGTTGAACAATCTCTGCATCTTCAGGATTGTCTTCCAGCAATAATATTTTCAGGCTTTCTGTCATGCGTTCTCAAAAGGTGGTTGATTTAATAATAGCCAGTAGAAACCGAGATTTTTTATTGCCTCTGCAAAACTTTCAAAATTTACCGGTTTAACAATATAGCTGGTAGCTCCTAGAGCATAGCATTTTTGTATATCAGGATCTTCTTTCGACGAAGTGAGAATTACGACAGGTATGGTTCGCGTTCTGGGATCTCCTTTTATTCTCTGTAATACTTCAATACCGTTTATTTTTGGCATTTTAATGTCCAGCAAAATTATCTTGGGCTGTTGCATTAAATCTCCATGACCCTCAAATTTTCCTGTTGAAAAAATAAATTGAAGAGCTTCTTCGCCATCCCTGACATGGAATAGGTTATTGGCCATATTATTTTGTTTCAGGTGGCGTATGGTAAGCTCTGCGTCGTCGGGATTATCTTCTACCAACAACAATTCAACATTACTTATTTTCATAAACTGTCATTTTGGTACTTCACTTAAATCTTATTTCCATAAATTCAAAACTCAGGAAGGTAAACTGAAATAGAAGCATGCGCCATTCCCTTCTTCGCCCTCCGCCCACACGCGTCCTCCTTGTTTTACAATAATTTTTTGTACAAGTGCCAGGCCAATGCCTGTACCTTCAAATTCTTCTGCGCTGTGCAAGCGCTGGAATACTTTGAATAACTTATCCCGGTATTGCTCATCAAAGCCAACACCGTTGTCCTTTACAAAAAATACTGTTTGATCACCCTTTACATAAGAACCTATTTCAATACTGGGACTCTCACACTTTGCTGAATATTTAACGGCATTGGAAATGAGATTCATCCATACCTGCCTGACCATATTGGCATTTGCATCAATCTGGGGCAATGGGCGTATGACCCATTTAATCTTTGCAAATTCGTCTTCTATAGCAAAAAAATCTTTCACTTCATTTACCAACATCGCCATATCTGTTTTGGTTTTTGCCATTTCCTGGCGTCCCAAACGTGAAAAGCTAAGCAGATCATCAATAAGACGTCCCATTTTTTCGGTGTTACTCTTTATCACAGATGTAATGCGTCTCGCTTCGTTATCCAGTTTACTGGTGTAATCCTCTTCCAATATTGCAGTGAAGCCAATGATAGCACGTAACGGCGCCCGTAAATCATGAGATACAGAGTAAGAAAACCCTTCCAATTCCTTATTTACAGACTCCAATTGATCTGTACGGACCATAACCTTCTGCTCGAGGTTCTGCGTGAATTCTTTTAAACTATCATCCTGCTGTTGTATTTGCGCCAGCATTTGATTAAATGCATCAGTAAGTGAACCTATTTCATCATTTCCCATTTTAACTGCACGCACTGAATAATCTTTTTTCGTAGAAATTATTTTAGCAGTTTCAGCCAATGATATAATAGGTGTCGAAATAGATTTTTTCAGGATCTTTACCAGCAGGTAAGCCAAAAGAAAAGACACTATAAGTACTATAGCTACGATACCAGCGTACAGGCGCATTCTTTCCTGCAACGCACCCATATCAGATCTCAGGTATAATGTACCCAATTGTTTACCATCCTGCATGACCGATTCAAAACCTTCGAGGTGTGATTGAACAAAATGGTATCCGCTAGTTTCCGGGTGAACAGGAAAATTTTTCACCTCTTTGCCTGCATGATATTCTGTAAATAAGTTACCTTTTTTATCATACAGACTTGCCATTACAATATGTGGTTCGTTCTTCAACGCCGCCAGTATTTCTTTTGCATCATCAGGGCTGTCGAATGCGAGTGCTGCCGTGCTATTTGCAGAAACGATTTTTCCAATAGTGGAAAGTTTTTCTATTGTTGTTTTTCGAAAAATATAATATTCATATAAAAAAAATGCTACACAGGCTACAAGTAAAACGATTCCATTGATCAAAAAAATGATCCTCAATAATTTTTTTCGTATGGGAATGTTTTTAAATAGCATTTTGCTAACAATTACATTATGGCTTAAATATTTCAGCGACGCCGAGCAATTTAGAACTGACTACCAGTTCGCTTGCTTTGGATGCTTCCAAATTGATTTGAATTTTTATTTTATTCTTATTGGTAAAAAATCTGATCATTCCACCTTGTTCCAGAAAATCAATACCGTCGCTGACAGTAAGTATGCTCTTTCCTTTTAGCGCTTTAAGGATATCGTTGCGCTTTTTTGATTCCGGAATATTAAGGAACAATAAATGACATCCCTTTGCCTCAGCCTCATTTTCAAAATAGCGGACGATAACAGGATGTCCATTTATTTTTTCGCCGGAAACAGTTTGCTCCAGGTAAGTGCCAAACGGGTTTTTTCCAAGAATGCCTATTACCAATGGTGATTGCTCAGTATCATAGGATGCAGGAGGCCAATCAACAAACTGTGTAAAATTGAAAAGAAAAACCGCTTTCAACTGATACTCACGGGAAGGAATAACCTGGCCCTGTAGATATAAGTTATTCAGCGTGACAACAAGTATTAAAATCAGCCGGATAATAAAAAATGGCTTTTTGCAATATTTCATTAACTGTTTGATAATGATTTTTAAAATCGGCATGTTACTCTACCATATATAACGCGTTCAATTTGTCTTGGAGATGGCGATGATGGAATAAATTCAATATGCCGGCTATCAAGTAAATTTTGTCCAACCAGCTCCAGCTCCAGATGTTTACCTGATCTCCATCCGATACGCATATCCAATCCCGTATATGCTTTCAAATAAGGATCTGGTAATTTATCAACATAACGTAAAACCGCTCCTAATTCTATTCCTCCCGGAATATCTATCGAGGATTGAACAACCACCTGGTGGCGGGGATCATTGCTTTCAGCACTTCCTTTATTCAGGTCATTGCTACCAGGCTTTACCGACAGATCTTTTTTCAAAAAGGTATATCCTCCACGAAGTTGCCACCAACTGGCCAATTGGTAAGTTGCTGATAGTTCAACTCCATAGGATTTACCCCTGACTCCATTTCCAAATGTAATTGGAATACCAAATGGCGGGGGCCCGGGTTCTGCAGTTCTTATATTATCATAAACATTATAGAATGTGGCTAATGAAATGGAAAGATTTTCCATTGGTTGTGTTCGCCAGCCCAATTCATATGCTATCATACTTTCAGAATGAAATTGGCTATCACCGGATATTAAAGGCAGGCCAGGCAAGAGGTATAAAAAGAAATCCCGATCAATCCTCGCAGGCGTTCTGACTGAGCGGGAAACAGCGGTCCACAATGTTTGATCTTTTGACAGTAGCCATGCAATGCGTGCATTAGGCTGAACTTCGAATCCTGTATAATTATTGTGTTCGATTTTCGAACCAATAGTCAGTCGCACCCGATCATTTAACAGCAAGATCTCATCTTGCAGAAATGCGCTGTAACGGTACAGGTTCTTATGTGCATGAAGAAAAGCAAATAACTCCAGGTTCGTGACTTTATGATCCATCAATCGAAAATTCAGCCCATATGTCAAAATATGTTTGCGACCGAGTGCATTCCTGTTATGCCAGTCAACATCATACGTCTTCAGATCTTCGGTAAACCCGTTGCCAAAATCACGCCATGTATGATCATAGTAAGCTTGTAGCTGAAAATCGGCTTTTTCTGAAATGGCATGATCCCACCTGGCCAGGATATTGGTGCCCCGTGCACGGATTGATGTTGTATCTCCACCATCAGGATTTGGATCTCCTGTGTAAGTATTTTGCTGAAGAGTAAGTTTGTTGTTATTTGACGGACTCCAGTCAAGTTGAAGACCGCCCTGGATCATTGACCAACTGTCATCGGCTTTTAATTTGCTTGTGTCAACCGCGGATGGCAATTTAAATCCTGTTCCATAGACCCGGTAAGAAAGATTCTTCGCGAGTTGTCCGCCATAACGCAAGCTGCCCTGCCCGGGAAGATTGCTGCCGATAGCTCCTTCAACAAATAGGCCCCTGGTATCTGCTGAACTCTTTGTGATAATATTAATTATGCCATTCACTGCATTTGCTCCCCACAATGTTCCCCCCGGACCGCTGATAACTTCGATACGATCCACATCATCCAATAGAATATTCTGTACATCCCAGAATACACCTGCGTATAGTGGCGTATATACTGTACGTCCATCAATCAGGACAAGTAATTTATTAGCCAATACATTATTGAATCCACGTGAACTGATGGCCCATTGGCTGGAATTTACCTGCGCTACCTGTAGATTTGGCGCCAGTCGTAATGCTTCTGCAACTGTTTTTGCTCCAGAATTATGAATATCTTTTTGCGTGATTACCTGGATTGCCGATGCGGCCTCATTTAACTTCTCGGAGCGCCTGGAAACCGAGGTTACCTGGATATTCATTAATTCTTCAAGACTTAATCGCTTTAATGCCTCAGGAGAAGAAAGACTATCGGATAACTGGGCATAACCGTCGACCGGCAACGCTAGTAATAGTGATAGGAGTAAAGACAAACACAACACTGAAATCCGATGTTGCCTGGCATTAATAGGGTAAGCCATATTACTATTATTAAATCCAAAGCGACCAGCTGATGCTTAGTCACTATAATTTACGAAGCAATTTAAAAAAATTCAATTAATATTTAAAGAGGCGGAAACAAAAGCCTGAGCATCTATCCGTATAATATTATAAAGCTCGTAAAAGTACATTGAAATTGCAAGACAGTACTATGACCTGAATATTGAATGTGGAAGAGTATGAAAAATTTCAATAAAATAGAAATTAGCCAGCCTGCTATTTTTAAGTGTTTGCTATTAATAACACCATGTAAAAATTACCCGTTCGCCCCGTTCATTTCAAAGTTGGATCAGGCAAACGAAAACTACCTGGTCACGCCTAATCCAAAAATTTTGCAATCCTTTCCCAAAGTAATGTAACAATGACCTGCTGTTCCGGCTATACATTTGTTCTATCAAATCATTAAAAATAAAAATTATGAAATCAGCAACTCAGGTGGCCAAGATCACCCCGAAAGACAAACAAAAATGTGACAACCCAAATTGTACTTGCGAAAATTGTAATTGTGGTAGCAATTGCACCTGTAAGAATTGTAAGTAAAGGCGTAGTGCATATCCTTCGCAAGTTCTAAAAGCCAGGATATTTCTGAATAAATCAGCTTCAACCTCTTTATGAAGTTCAAGTAGTTTTATTATAGCGCGTTTAAATATTTTTCTTTAATGAATATTTTTTAGCCATGGGTGCACGAATTTTGCCACCGGCAATAATCGCCGGAGAAGATATCTCTGCATCCGTGGCTAATGTATTTATGAAATTATAAGTATGACGTAGCTTATTGATTAATTTTATAGAGATTATCAGAGCGGCCTGGATAAATAAATTATGAAAATACAAGTAGAAAGTTATACTCACGTAAACAGCCGTTGGCCAAAAGAAGGTCAACACATTTTAGCATATCAGGACAATGAAAAAATGGTTGTTTACCAGGCATACAATCACGAGATAGCGGATTATGCTGTACGAGAACAAAGATTCGGAGGCAGTAATTACAGCTATAGCAGGATGTCGTGGATCAAGCCAAACTTTCTCTGGATGATGTACAGGTGTGGATGGGCCTCTAAAGAAAATCAGGAAAGAGTATTGGCTATCTGGATCAACAAAAGTGATTTTGAAAATATATTGGAACAGGCAGTTTATTCTTCATTTAATCCAAAACAATATTCAACCCGCGAGCAGTGGCAAAAAGAATTAAATGAAAAGGAAGTGAGATTGCAATGGGATCCCGATCATGATCCCCATGGCAATAAACAAACCAGGCGGGCAATTCAATTAGGGATGAAAGGAGATATGCTGCAAAAATTTGGTAAGGAACGCATACTCGCAATTGAAGATGTTACTGCATTTGTAATAGAACAACACAAGCATGTGCGTAACAACAATCTTAAGGATCTGTTAGTGCCGGTTGAAACTATTTACCAGCCGGCTAACGAAAATCTTGTGGAGAAACTGGAGTTATCCTTATTATAAGTTGTTATATTCTCTATCAGTTACCGCGCTCATTTTTGGAAAAATTCGTTTGCCGCTTCCCATAATTCATAACTCATAATTCTTAATTCATAATTAATAGTACTATCTCAATAATAATGTCGCTTCCAGTACAGTTGGTTTTGCACCAAGACGTGGACCGCCCCAATCTGTTTCATCACCATTCAATACACGAAGAAATTTGAATGCCCCTTTCTCAAACTTTCCTTCTTTTACACTAAGATATTGCCACGCCTTACCCTGATTGCTACCTGTAGGGCGAAATGTAAAATGACAGAGTGTACCAATGAGCATAAATTTATTTTCATCCAGTTTTACGATCATCGCTTTGCCTGTTGGTTCAGCATTCAAGGGCGCTTTATTTCCTCTTCCGGCTCCGCCAAATGAAACAACCGCTTCCCATGCGCCCAGGGAAATGACTTGCTCGCCATGATCCTCGCGTTCTATTACCGCTTTGATCTTTCCGTCATGACTCCAGGCAGTCAATTGATTCATCATCGGGGCGATCATTGCATATTCCTGCCCAAATGGTGAAAGGCGTTCATTCATTTGAGCGTCGGTCAAATCTCTT
>JBDTPD010000206.1:0-6944 GCA_039932855.1 Chitinophagaceae bacterium
CTTAACTAATCAATCAACAGAAAATAACAAGAAAAAATGTGGAATAAAACAAAGTTTACAAAACTATTAGGTATAGATTACCCAATAGTTCAAGGTCCTTTTGGTGGCGGTTTGTCATCTGTAAATCTTACAAGTACAGTTTCAAACGCCGGTGGATTAGGCTCATTTGGTGGGCAACCATTTTCGTCAAAGGAAATAATAGAAACCTGTGTTGCAATAAGAAAAGCAACAAACAAACCTTTCAATATCAACCTATGGGTAAACGACAGAGATGACCGCCTGGCAGCTTTTGGCTCTGAAGGTTATAAAAAGTTGACAGAACTATTTTCACCGTACTTCAACGAGCTGGGTTTACCAATTCCTGAACGACCAATGGACCTCGGAGCAAAATTTGAGGAACAAATTGAAGCAATATTTGAAGCAAAACCTGCTGTTTTTAGTTTTGTATATGGCATTCCACCAGATTCTGTTTTTGACAAATGTAATTCACTTAATATCAAAACTGTTGGAGCAGCCACAACAGTTGACGAAGCGATTGCATTGGAAGAGGCAGGGGTAGATGCAATTGTTGCAACGGGTTTTGAAGCTGGTGGTCATCGGGTTTCATTCTTAAGACCGGCAGAAGATTCTTTGACAGGTACTTTTTCGCTTATACCTCAAGTAGCAGACAAAGTAAAGGTTCCCATTATAGCGGCGGGAGGTATTGCAGATGCAAGAGGAATAAAAGCCGCATTTAATTTGGGGGCAGATGCTGTACAAATAGGAACGGCTTTCTTAGCAACTAAACAATCAAATGCATCTCAAGACCATAAAGACAAGTTATTCATGCCAGAAGTAAAATACACAACACTAACAAAAGTATTTACAGGTCGGCTATCAAGAGGAATTAGAAACAGACTTACGGAAGAATTAAAAAATCATGAAAACTTATTTGCACCATATCCATTACAAGGTAAGTTTATGAGTTTATTAAAAGCATATCCTGCAACAGCAAATTCTGACCCTGACTTTAAATCATATTGGTCCGGACAATCTGCCTCATTATTAAAACACCACGATGCTACTGTTTTAATTGAAACATTGGTACGCGAAATGAATAAAAAGTAATCAGCAAGGTTATTGACTTTGTCTGCGGGCGCAGGCTTGAAACTTACAAGTCTTTTCATATTCTCTCTGCATGTGGTTTACTGCGGTATATTTTGCCCTCCGCATCAAGTGTGGCAACCAACTATTTCAATGGGTTTGAAATTCTTTATTTAAAAACAGAAACAATATATCTATCAGAAGGAAAATATCATAATGATGAAGCAAGTGTTGTGAGATTTATTGGTAAGAAGCTTTGAAATATGAAAACAAAAGTTTTTATACTACACTATTTCATTATTCTTCACGATACCGCTTTCTTCGACGACATTACCTATAGAAATATTCCTCCTTTTCCAGGTTTGCGGGCGACTGCTCGAGTTCCGGATTTAATTTTATCGGATAATTGCTTGAATTATATTGATAGCTATTAGTTTCTGTCAGTTGAAAAGGATCATTACCTATTGCCGTGTATGCGTTGATGAAATTATTCTCACCCATAATACAGGCATCATAAATAGCACTTCCGAATTCATTGTAGTAATAATGATTTTCCAGGTTTTTATATGGGTTCAATTTGTTATCATACTCATATTTCCTGCGGCGGTTTAGTTGGAGGTTGCCATTGGCAAGCTCATAATATTCTGCTTCTGTTACATTAGCGCCTGTGTAGTGAAAATCAGACACAGCAAAAAGTTGATACGTTGAGGTATTTCCCTTTGAAAACTGAGAATCTATGATTATGCGGCCCGAAGCATCGTACGAATAAATATTATAATCGTCACCAACATTAATCGTTTCCGATCTCACCTGTCTTTTATGAATAGTACCATCAGGGTTATATTCAAACTCCAAATAGTGCGTTACAACTCCTCCCTGACCAAAATTTACTTTGGACATCTTACCGTCGGCATCATATTCAAAACTTGAAGTTATTACCACTCCATTAGCACTATCACGCATTACTATCATTTTCTTCGTCACATCATTTATTTCGTATGCTCTGTACCAAACAATATTGGTGAAAGTGGTCTTTATCGTGTGCAACTGAGTCTCATTAGTGATCTGATGATCTTTTGAACAGGATTGAGTGAAACATGCAATAATAAAAAGAAGAATTAAAGGAGTGGTGGTTTTCATTGGGCTGATTTTTTTGAAAAGTAGTAAAAAAAATTACAGAAGACAATCCAATAAAATCATCTTATGTTTCCTCATTGTATTACCTGTATCTATGTAAATCAATTTTTGCGTATATAACAATATCATCCTAATTGTATAGGATTTGTAATAACATCTGATGCGGCAATACAACAGTAGTGAAGGATATGATTAAACTCTGTCTAACCATCGGCCGAATGGAGCCTTAAAAGATGGATTGTTGCATTTTGATTGTAGGGTTGAGTATATTTATGAGTAGTTGCAATCAATTATATTTTCGTATGGTTCGAAATTTTGAGGTGATAAAGGTGATTTTACATCACAACAGGGGCCTTTTCATTTTTGTTCGGCATTTAGGGTCAGACCATGACTTTAAAGTTCCTGAAGGTTCAATTTTCGGAGATTTGCCAATCTATCTGGAGATGCAACCGATCCATGACAAAAACGATAATTCACAACCCGATATCTTTATTTTTAGGCCAATGGGACTTGAACGATTATTCGACAAACAGTTCAAAGAGGGACAGAGAATAGTGCTCACCATTCCGGACTGAATTAGGCCGGATACTCAGGCAAAGAGTCAACAACATTACTTTGATGATGTAATTGTTTACAAAAAAGAAAGATGAACAACAGCGAATTAATAGCAGACAGAATAGAGGAAATTATTGCACGGATGTTTGCACATTTTAGATCCTTCGGCCAGGGAGCTGATGAATACTCAATGTTTTACAATCCAGGAAAACATGCATCCTGGTTTATTATAATCTTTTTTGCAGATAAAAATCAACTAAGGGAATCATTAAAGAACGGCATTTGTTATCAGATATATAGCTATCTAAGTAGTGAACTGGATAATGCTGCGGAGACTTCAACTATTAAGCGACTCATTTCTTTTGAATCAGGAAATCAACCAAAAGAACAAATTGATATCGATAATTTTTGCGAACGTTTGATAAGTAAGCAAGAAGCGCTTATGAAAGTCACTAACAAAAGTGATATTGGTGAATGTAATAACTGTGGACACAATTTTGAAAAGCATCAGTTGTTGTGTAATCTGAAAGAAGATAGTGCTACACCAACCGAAGGATGGATAATATGCCCGGAAGAAGATTGCAATTGTTTCCAGAAATGGAGTGCGAATTACAAGGCAACGGCTCAATAAATGATTATTATGGGATTAATCCAGATAATATTTTAGCAGATGACAAAGATTGGATAGATCAGACAATTGAAATAATCCGGAAGAAATAAGCGTATTTGGGTCCGACCAGGGGTTGTAATTTATCTCTACATGTGAATACGTCAATACGGCCCCTTAAGCCAGATTGGCGCATTTTGATTACCGGGTTGCGTATATTTATAAGTTATCGGTCAGCTTATAACGACATTGTAACAACAAACAAAATGATTAAAGAAAAAATAATTTCTGCGTATGAATTAATGGCTGACAAGTACAACGAACTTATTGACCATAAACCTCACAATGCGTATTACGACAGACCGAATACACTTCAATTGTTACCAGACTTAAATGGGAAAATAATCCTTGATGCGGCTTGTGGGCCTGGAAAATACGCTGAAATTTTGATTAATAAAGGAGCGATCGTTAAAGGATTTGACATTAGTCCTAAAATGGTTGAGTTAGCCATCAGCAGGAATAAAAACAAAGGGAAGTTTTATGTTCACGATTTGTCTGATCATTTTGCTATGTTAGAGAATAATTCTTTTGACATTGTGCTTTGTGCATTAGCATTGGATTATGTTGAAGATTGGACTTTTACGATTAAAGAATTTCATAGAGTTCTAAAAAACAACGGAATACTTGTTATATCACTTCAGCATCCATTCTACGACTATAATTTCTTCAAGTCCAAAAAATACTTTGAAGTAGAAAATGTAAAATGTACCTGGAAAGGTTTTGGACAACCCGTTGAGGTCAATAGTTTCAGAAGGCCATTAAATGAATGTATAACTCCCCTAACAGACAATGGTTTTTACATTGACAAATTGGTAGAGCCAAAGCCAACAAAAGAATTTGAACAATTGGACCCAAAGCATTTCAAAGAACTTAATGAATTCCCTGCATTCATGTGTATCAGAGCTATTAAAAGGAATGACAGAGCATAACAAAAAGCCAAACCGTTAACATCGGTTTAGCAATAGTGCCTGCACTCAAATAGTTTTTGTATTCATAACAGGTAAAAAGTAACAAAAAATAAAATGAAAGTACTAACGATTCTTTTTTTCTCTATTCTATCAATATGTCTTTCTCAAAAAGGGTTTTCCCAAACCTACACCAAAAACAGAGTCATTATTCTATCTGATATTGAAGCAGACCCAGACGACGCCGAGTCGTTTGTTCGTTTATTTTTATATGCCAATCAAATAGACATTAAAGGAATGATTGCAACGACCTCTTGTTGGCAAAAGAACAGAGTGGCGCCAGCATCCATAAAAAAAATTATAAAAGCTTATGGCAGCGTACAACCCAATCTGAATAAAAATGAATTGGGCTTTCCTGCTGCAAATACACTTTTATTGACAGTAAAACAAGGATTAGCAAAATACGGTATGCTCGGAGTAGGTGCTGATCAGGATTCAGAAGGATCTGATTGGATAATAAAAATTCTCGAAGACAACGACCCGAGACCATTGTACATATCAGTATGGGGTGGGGCAAATACCCTGGCTCAGGCATTGTATAAATTAAAGGAAACGAAAAACGCAACAGAAATAAGACGACTCATTTCTAAACTTAGAGTTTATACGATTTCCGATCAGGACGACAGTGGTCTTTGGATGAGAAACACTTTCCCGGATTTGTATTATATAGTAAGCCCGGGTGATGATTATGGCAGTGCAACATGGAGTGCTATAAACAGCCAAATAAAAGGGATCAGTAATGAAGAAATCAGTAACAAATGGTTAGCACAAAATATACAACAAGGTCATGGACCACTTGGAGCAGCTTATCCGGATGTTGCCTGGGGGATGGAGGGCGATACTCCTTCCTGGTTATATCTAATTCCAAATGGATTGAACAATCCTGAAAATCCTAACTGGGGTGGATGGGGCGGACGTTACGAATTGTATAAGCCTGATTTCGCTAATCAAAAAACAGTTAATTCAGGTGTTCCTTTGGAACCTGAAACAAGAGCAATATGGACAAATGCCTCAGACAACTACAATCACTTTATATCAAATAATTTCGGAAGGGTCGTTACATCAGATACCACCCGATATAATGACAACAAGGCTTCCCTTTGGCGTTGGCGCGAAGATTTTCAAAACGATTTCGCAGCCCGTATGGATTGGTGTATGTCTGCATACAAAAATGCAAATCATCCACCCGTACCTGTATTAAAACAGAAAGATGAGATTACGGTAAAATCAGGTCAGGGATTTGGCATCGATGCGTCGGACACTTATGACCCTGATGGAGACAGTTTCAGTTATTTATGGTTTGACTATCCTGAGGCAGGTACGTATAAAAAACCAATCAAAATTTCCTCTGAAAATTATAATAATATTTGGATTACAGCACCTGATGTTGAGAAAAAAGAGACGGTACATATCATTTTAAAAATTACCGATAAAGGAACACCTCAGTTATCAAGATACAAAAGGATTATTGTAACAATATTGCCGAAATAATATGATCAGGTTCGGTTCTAAGAATTCGTAGCTGTAGATATATTTTTCTGATGAATTATGTAAGATGGTGTAGTAGTACTCAGTGCCTGAAGAATCTGATAAATATCATCTTAGTTGAAGGATATCGATTAAATGCTGCAGCATACTCATACAATATGATTCAAGTAACAGCAATTCTTACCCTTTTATGGGATAAAATATAATTTTTTATTGTCTATCTTGAACGTCCAGCCCACTAACCCTCCAACCTAACAACATGCAACGTGCTATCCATGTATTTGCCAGGACTACCTGTTTTGTTTTCTTTTTTTGTATCGCCATCAGTAGTTGGGCCCAGATCGGTACCGACTTTTGGTTGGCGCCACCGGATATTACTGACTTGAATAATCCGCCTGGCGGAGAACCAATTTATCTGTATGTACAATCGCAGTCTGCCTCTGATGCGTCTGTAACGGTACAACAACCGGCTAACGGTGCGTTTACTCCGATTGTAGTTACTGTTTTCGCAGGTAAAACAGTTAGAATTAATCTTACTGCTTTTAAAAATTCATTGGAGACAAGACCGACGAACACTATTAACAATACAGGTCTTCGCGTTAGTTCCACCCAGCCCGTGTCTGTTCAATATGTAATTGCCAATACCAACAACACAGATATGCTGATGCTGAAAGGAGATAATGCGCTTGGTTTGCTTTTCTATATTCCCTTACATAAACATCCTCCTTTTTTCAACAATACTTTTTCCGCTCCGCACCTGGCATTCGCATCATTTGATGTAGTAGCTACGCAAAATGGTACAGAACTTACGATCTATTCGCGGGTGCCGGTAGATGGTCATCCAGCTAACCAGCAATTCACTGTTTCACTTAATGCGGGACAAACGTATTCCTGTGGATTTACCGGTACCAGTGGTTGCGTCGGCAGCTATGAAAATCCATCATCTCACCCGGCAGGATGTGTTGTTATCAGCGATAAGCCGGTAGCAGTATCGATCAAAGACGATGCTGATCATAACCCTTCCGGTGGATGTACCGATCTGCTGGCTG
>JBDTPD010000207.1:0-6890 GCA_039932855.1 Chitinophagaceae bacterium
AAGAGTTAGCAGTTCTTTTTTACCTGTTTTCAGTAACCCACCTCTTTTCTACAACGTCTCATGTTCGTCAATGAAATTATTTAAAGAGATTTGTAAATCTAAAGCTATCGACTATGAAACGTACACTGCTATTATTAGTACCCGTCATTGCTATTTGCTCCTGCGACTTTGTACATAATGGAATAAAAGGCAATGGCAATATCAAGACAGAAACCCGCAAAGCCGGCGACTTCAGTTCAGTTGACGTCAGCGGCGTGTTTGAATTGCATATTACACAAGGACCTGCTGCAGATGTGCGTATTGAAGGAGACGAAAACCTGATGCAGTATATCGTTGTAGAAACAAATGGTGGCGAGTTGAACATTCATACAAGTGATCACAATAATCTTGATCCGACAGGCAGGATCAAAGTATTTGTATCTGCTCCGACCGTAAAAAAAATAAATGGATCAGGTGCGAGCCGGGTTTTCTCTGAAAACAAATTGACATCATCCAATATGATAGATATTGATTTAAGTGGTGCGAGCACTGCAAAACTGGAACTGGATGCGCCGGAAGTAAAAGCGCATGCAAGTGGTGCCAGTTCTATTTTCTTAAAGGGTCAAACAAAAACATTACATGTTGAAGGTAATGGTGCTTCCAGCATCAAAGCATATGAACTGCCATCTGAAACTGCTGATATAAATGTATCAGGCGCCAGCGATGCAGAAGTATTTGCAAGTGTATCATTGAAAGCAGATGCATCAGGAGCAAGCACAGCTAAATATAAAGGTCCGGCAACAGTATTAAGTCAGCATGAATCGGGTGCAGGATCAGTGAAAAGAGAAGATTGAGATGATTTGATGATTTGGAGATGTGACGATTTGAAAATGTGCTGATTTGAAACCTACCGATGGGAAATTTCTGAGGAACAGATTATACCTTTTATGTATTTTCCATAATTAAATACTTTTCATTTCCACATCAGCACATCTCCAAATCGACAATCATCAAATCAGCTTATGGGTTCACGGAGACAGTTCCTTAGAGAAAGCGCCCTTGCTACAGGCGGTTTATTATTAGCTTCTTCTTCTGTTGGGAAATTTTTTATCGGCAAAAAACCAACTGTCATTATTATTGGTGCCGGTTTTTCAGGATTAGCCGCTGCTTATCAGCTCCGCAAGAAAAATGTGAATGTGATCATGCTTGAAGCAAGAGATCGTATCAGTGGTCGCGTGTTCTCTTACCCAATGGATCCATCAGAAAATTTAGTGATTGAGTTAGGAGCCGAATGGGTCGGCAACTCACATACGCGCCTGCAGAATCTTTGCCAGGGATTTGGTCTTGACCTCGTCAATAACCAATTTGATACACATCTTATTTATAAGGGAAAATATTATAAGAGTCATGAGTGGGACTACAGTGAAGATTGGAAAACGAAGTTTCAAAAACTGATCGATCATTATCCAAAGTTGACTGTTGCCGAACAATTGAAACTGGATAAGATGGATTGGTGGAGATACCTTGTCAATAATGGTTGTGAGGGAAGGGATCTTGATCTCCGCGAGTTATTGGACAGTACGGATTTCGGTGAAACGATCCGTAATGTTTCTGCTTTTGCTGCACTGGTTGAATATGCAGAAAGCAGTAAAAAGAATGAAATGGATCTGAAGATAAAAGGCGGTAATAATATGCTGTCGAAAAAATTTGCTGAAGCAATTGGCCAGGATAAAATACATCTGCAGCATCGGGTACAACGGGTGGTACAGGATAAAACAGGCGTGAAAGTATATTGTGAGAATGGAAAGTCATTTACCGGTGATAAGATCATATGTACCGCGCCAACATTTGCCGTAAATAAAATAAAATGGGAACCAGGTTTGCCTCCAGATCAGGCAAATGCATTGAATGAATTGCAGTATGCACGTATCAATAAGAATCCATTATTATTTAATGAAAAATTCTGGAAGGATGAGAATTTCGATATGATCACAGATCAATCACCCCATTACTTTTATAATGCTACGAAGAATCAACCATCAAATAAAGGTGTGCTGATCTCTTATACCATTGGTGAAAAAGCTGCAGTAGTTGCCAATCAAAGTGACGAATGGCGCGCTGATATGATCCAGCAAACATTGCAACCATTCTTTGGTGATGTAAAAAGTTTATTGGAAAAACAGACCAATTACTATTGGGGTAATGATCAATACTCCTATGGCTCCTACGCTCTGTATGGAAAAGGTCAATGGTTTCGTTTGAGGCCCATACTCGAGCGCTCACATGTGCATACGCATTTTGCGGGCGAGCACCTTGCAGATTGGCAGGGATTTATGGAAGGGGCCATTGATACCGGTGAAGCCGCCGCTGGGAAGATTTAAGTAATTATACTGCATCATCTACTATATATTTATCGTTTCCGGATAATTGACTGGGACTATTTTTACCAGTGTTGAAATGTTTTCCGGAGATAATAAATAATTTCTCTTACTTTTCTTTTTCTTGCCAATTACCAATGAACCGAAAGAAGTTTTTAATCATATCTGCTGTCATAGCATCAGGTGTGGCTGTTCCGCTGATCATGCGATGGAACAGGACTACCTTCAAAAATCCGCTTGTTCATCCCTGGTTCCTCGCTCACTTATTCGATAAAAAACCATACGTGGTATAGGTGTTGCCTATATGGCAAAAATATCGTCAGAGCATTCGTCGCAAGAATTAACGCAGTTGTTGTTAGAAAATCCGAATGGCAAGGAAGTTGCAGCAACCGATGATTCTTCAGTAAAAGAATTATTGGAGAAAAAAGTGCATACTGATTTTGCAACAAATAACCTGGTAGTAGCCAACGGATGGATCCTTTCTGTAACGGAAGCCCGTCAATGTGCCCTCTTTTCACTCACAGAGAATTAATTACTGATTATGCATGTAGATGCAAGAACCATGGATAACAATTCCCTGATTGAAGGGGATATCTGCATCGTTGGCGCAGGCGCCGCCGGTCTTAGCATTGCTATGGAATGGATGAATACTTCCTATAAAGTAATATTGCTTGAAGGTGGTGGTTTTGATTATGATGATAAAGTACAGGAGCTATACCGCGGAAAGAATACCGGTCAGCATTACTATCCATTAAAGTCAACACGCTTACATTATTTCGGAGGTACTACCGGGCATTGGGGTGGATTTTGTTCCATCTTCGATGCAATAGATTTTACAAAAAGAGATTGGGTAGAGAATAGTGGCTGGCCCATTTCATTAGATGATGTTCTTCCTTTTTATCCAAGAGCACATGATTATCTCGATCTTGGTCATTATGATTACACCGTTGATTACTGGTTGAAACAGGACGATCATTTTGCGGCATTGAAGCTGGATGAAAAAGTAATCAGGAATAAGATCTGGCGATTCAGTGCGCCTACCCGCTATGGACCAAAGTATAAAGACAACATAGTAAGCGCAGCGAATATTCATTTGTACACGTATGCAAATCTTGTAGACATCAAAGCAAATGAGAACGTATCATCGATCAATGAGGTGACGGTAAAGAATCATGAAGGAAAGACACATCGTGTAAGAGCGAAATATTTTATTCTTGCCTGCAATGCTATTCAGAATGCACGTGTGCTGCTGGCAGCAAATCAACAGGCACCAAAGGGTTTGGGTAATGACAATGACATCGTAGGACGTTATTTCATGGAACATATAGAAGTAAAATCTGCCTTGTTGCGGTTAAAAGAAGCCGCTGCTTTATATTTTTATCAATTGAATGCAAAAGCAAGAGCAGAGTTGGCTATTTCTGCAGAAAAACAAACAGAGCTTAAGATATTAAATGGTACCGCTTCATTGATGCCATTATCGGTGGCAGAGAAAATGAAACCGGTAATTGAAACATGGTCGAAAGATGATCCGCGTGAAAGCAAACAAGTGATGCATGATGCACATAATAAAGCAGAAGGAAGTCGCATCTCGCAATTGTTCGAATCCAACACGCATCATGTATTTGAATTAACGACAAGAATAGAACAGGCACCTAATCCATTATCAAGAGTATCGCTCGATACAGAAAAAGATGCTTTGGGAATGCCGCGTGCTCAACTCAATTGGGTCTTTACTCCATTAGAAAAGAAAAGTGTCCGTAAAATGTATGAACTGATCGGACAGCAGGTAGGTCTTGCTGACCTTGGACGTTTACAATTGATGGATTATTTACGCGATGAGAATGACGCATCGTGGCCCATCTATACCGGTGGTGGCTGGCACCATATGGGTACTACACGTATGAGCGACGATCCTAAAACGGGAGTAGTCGATGCCAATTGCAAAATGCACGGAGTGGATAATTTATATATAGCCGGCGCCTCCACCTATGCCACAGCTGCTGCTGTAAATCCGACATTGACAATTGTAGCACTGTCACTCAGGCTATCGGACTACCTTAAGCAGAAGATCAAAAGCTGAGGGAAGCTGTTAGCTTTTAGCTATTAGACTTATACAAAATCGTCATTTCCTGAAAGAGAACATCTGACACAAGAGCTAACGGCTAATGGCTAATAGCTAACAGCTTCCCTCTGTTCATAAATTAACCTTTCCACATTACCAGAAGTCACTTCATCGCTGTATTTTTATAGGGTGCCGGTCAGGCTGACCGCTCTATCAAACCAGATTGCAACGATGATTGCCATGAATAAAGTCTTTTCATTTTTTCATTACCCTGTATTGCCTTTGCGGAGGAAGGTCAGGTCATGAAAAAAGATAAGAACAGGATATGGCGATTGCTGGGCAAGAAAGTCGCAGGTGAAGCGACGGAAGAGGAACTGCGTGAACTGGAGCAATTAATAAAAGAAAATCCCGAACTCGGTTTCCAGGCAGAGATCGCATCCAATCTGAAGAATATTTCCGTTCCGGAAAATAAAGAACTCGACGAATCTTTTAAACGTGTAGCCGAGCGATTGATCATGCGGGAGAATAAAGAAGAGATCGCCTCCCCAGGAAAACAAAAGATTACTGATACACGCCCCAATTGGTCAAGAACAGGCAAGCTGTTATATCCATTCAGCAATGGAATGATCGCTAATTATTTTAAGATCGCGTGGCGAAATCTTACGCGCCGCAAAGCATTTTCCTTTATTAATATTTTCGGATTGTCTATTGGTATGGCCAGCGCTACGCTGATATTGCTATGGATACATAACGAAATGAGCTATGATCTTTTTCATTCGAAGAAAGATCGCATTTACAAAGTAATGAACCGGGTGACTATCGATGGCGGTATCAATGTATGGGGTAGTACACCGATGGTGATGGCGCCGGTACTGCAAGAAGAAAATCCACAGATTGAAGAGACGGTACGCACCAATTGGGTGGCCGCATTTATATTAAAAACGGGTGACAAGCAAATACAGACACATGGATTTCTCACCGATCCGGGATTTTTAAATGTATTTGATTTCCCATTGAAAGAAGGTAATGCTAAAACGGCACTGGCCAATCCACATTCCATTGTCATCAGTGATAAACTGGCAAAGCAAATGTATGGTGATGACGATGCAATGGGAAGAGTGATCAAGATAGATAGTAATGCCTTGTTTACTATCACTGGCGTTTTAAAACCAATGCCTGCCAATACACAGCTTGAGTTTGATTACCTCGTACCATGGAGTTATATGAAGGAGATTAAATGGGATGAGCCTGATTGGGGAAATATTTCTGTTGTACAAACTTATGTATTACTGAAACCAGGCGTGACAGAAAAAATGGTCAATGACCGTATTGGTGATATTTACAAAAAACATTCGGATCTAAAATATGAAGCCTTTTTACATCCATTGCGCAAGTGGAGATTATGGTCAGAATTTACCAATGGGAAAATCTCTGGTGGCGGCATTGACACAGTCCGCATGTTTGGCATCATCGCCGCATTCATTTTATTGATCGCCTGTATCAATTATATGAATCTTAGTACGGCAAGAAGTGTAAAGCGCGCACGTGAAGTAGGTATTCGTAAAGTATCGGGGGCGGCAAAAGGTTCCCTGGTAGGACAATTTCTTGGTGAAGCAATACTCATTTCATTTTTAGCAGCGATCATTGCCATTATTCTTGTTCAATTGAGTATGGGTTGGTTCAAACATGTCACCTATGAAACACTTGTTGTCCCTTATAAGAATCCGGGATTCTGGCTATCTGCACTTGGTTTTATTTTCTTCACCGGTCTTTTGGCTGGAAGTTACCCGGCATTTTACTTATCATCTTACAAACCGATACGTGTACTTAATAAAAGCTATTTCAAATCACTGCATGCATTGATCACGCCACGTAAAATATTGGTTGTCCTTCAATTTACTTTTGCCATCTTACTGACGATCTGTACGATTGTCATTTATAACCAGATTGAACATGCACGGCACCGCGATTCTGGTTACAATCGGGAGAATCTCGCTTTTGCTTATGTAAAAGGCGCGGTAGAAGAACATTATCCCATGATCCGTGATGAAATGATGAAGAGTGGTGCGATCACCAGCATCACCCGTACCAATTCACCGGTAACAGAGATCTGGCAAATGACAGACGACTATCATTGGAAGGGGCAGGATCTTTCAAAGAAAGATTATATCATCAGGTACTATACTGATAATTCATTTGTAAAAACACTGCAGCTAAAAATGGTAGCTGGCCGTGATATTGACGCATTGAGTTATCCCACTGATTCAACAGCTATCATGCTGAATGAAACTGCCGTTAAGGTGATGGGGTTTAAAGATCCGATTGGCCAGGTGATTACTGGTCATGACAATTCGTTGTGGCATGTAGTGGGTGTGGTAAAAGATTTTATTCCCGGTACTCCTTTTCAACCCTTGCTTCCGATAATCATCCAGGGTCCCGGAAAGAAAAACTGGTTCGGCACCATGACGTTT
>JBDTPD010000208.1:0-6889 GCA_039932855.1 Chitinophagaceae bacterium
ATCACTACCACCCATCTGTAGTTTGCAATTCTTATTCTTATACAACCAATAAAAATCATAGCCCTGCACCAGCTGGTAAGTAAATTCAGTAAAGCTCATGCCGGTCGTTCCTTCAATTCTTTTCTTTACACTATCCTTTGCCATCATATAATTGACGGTGATATGTTTTCCTACATCGCGGATAAAATCAAGAAAAGTAAAATCTTTGAACCAGTCATAGTTATTTACCATCTCTGCCGCATTCGGTTTCGACGCATCGAAATCCAGAAACTGCATTAATTGTTTCTTTACTCCTTCCTGATTATGGCGAAGAACATCCTCACTTAACAGGTTGCGTTCCTCACTTTTCCCACTTGGATCGCCAACCATGCCGGTAGCACCACCGACCAGGGCGTAGGGTTTATGTCCGGCTTTTTGCAGATGTACTAATAATAATATAGGAACCAGGCTGCCGATATGCAGGCTGTCGGCCGTGGGGTCAAAGCCGATATAAGCATGGGTCATTTCCTTTTTCAGTTGGTCCTCAGTTCCGGGCATTATATCCTGGATCATGCCCCGCCAGCGTAACTCTTCAATCAAATTCATTGCTTTAAGTCAAGGTTTTGCAACAAAAGTAAGGGAGAACTGCAAAGGAGAGGGTTAAATGCAATATTTTTCTAAATCATTCGTTTTCAACGCCTAGGTTTTTCCCTTAGTAAAAGCCTGATGAAAGCTATGAGGTTCGGCACCTAAAGATTAGTTTTACAGGCAGCCGAAATCCGAGGAACACTGTCTATTTGAATTGCTTATAAGAAAACCATCCGAATGAAATCTTTCAGATTATACCTGACCCTACTGACGACTGTTATTTCTTTAACTGCTGCTGCACAGTTCCGTAAATATTCAAACGAATTTTTAAATATTGGTGCAGGCGCCCGCGGCCTCGCAATGGGTAGCGCCCAGGTAGCTTCGGTGGCTGACGGTACCGCGGGTTACTGGAACCCGGCCGGACTGGTTGGTGTAAAAGACAATCCTCAGATCAATTTCATGCATGCTGAATATTTTGCCGGTATCGGTAAATACGATTTCGCCAGCATTGCTTTTCCTTCCGCCAATAATAAAAGAACTTTTGCCGTAACTGGTTTACGCTTTGCTGTAGATGATATCATGAACACCCTGTTCCTGGTAGAACCAGACGGCTCCATCAACTACAATAACATCCAGGCTTTTTCTTCAGCCGATTATGCGTTCCTTCTTTCTTTCGCTCAGCGTTTGAAAGAAACGCCTAATAAGAACGTGCAATTTGGTATCAATGCCAAGATCATTCACCGCAACGTAGGAAAATTTGCCAAAGCATGGGGCTTTGGTTTTGATGCAGGTGTACAGATATCAAAAGACAAATGGAGATTCGGTATCACTGCACGTGACATGACTACTACTTTCAACGCATGGTCATTCACTTTTACAGAACGTGAAAAAGAAGCATTGTACCTCACGAATAATGAGATTCCGGTAAAATCAACCGAACTTACTTCACCACGTTTGGTATTAGGCATAGGTCGTGAATTTTCTTTAGGAGGAAAAACAACCTTACTTGCTGAAGCAGACGTAGATCTCACGTTCGATGGTAAGCGTAATACGATATTCAGTTCTGATCCGATCAGTGCCGATCCTAAATTCGGACTCGAATGTAATTTTCACAATGTATTTTTCTTAAGAGCAGGTATTAATAATTTCCAGCGTGCATTAGCTGATGGTGATACACTTAATCAAAAGAAAGTGTGGATCTATCAACCAAGTGCAGGTGCAGGATTCAAAATACAAAGCGTAACCATTGATTATGCTTTTACCAATTTAGCCAACCAATCCAATCCGTTGTTTACACACGTTTTTTCTTTGCGTTTAGACATGAATGACAAGAACAAAGGCAAAAGCAAAACGAAAAAGAAAAAATAACCCGTACCTATAAAAATAGATTTCATGAAACGACTTTTACTTTTATTGTTATTAGCGGTTACTCTGTCTGCAGAGGCGCAGCTTTATAATAATGAATGGATCGATTACAATAAGACCTATTATAAATTCAAGATCGCAGTAACAGGTCTTTATCGTATCAGGCAATCCACCATTGCTTCGCTTGGTTTAACTGCTACTAACGCCGATCATTTCCAGGTTTGGAGAAACGGTGTGCAGATTCCTTTGTATACCTCTGTGCAGAATGCGCAACTTGGCGCAAGCGACTATATCGAATTCTGGGGAGAAATGAATGACGGTAAGCCAGATTTCCCGATGTATCGCGAGGCAGATTATCAATTAACAAGTAAATACAGTTTACAAACAGATACAGCTGCTTTCTTCCTGACGGTAAACCCTGCAGGCGGTAACGCAAGACTTGATCCTACTGTAAATAATGTGGCTGGTAATACCTTACCCGTTGAGCCATATTTTATTTATACAGAGGGTCGTTATTTTAAAGATAAAATACATCTTGGCCGTGCTGAGATCGTTGGTGACTCTTATACTTATTCTTCATCGTATGATAAAGGAGAAGGCTGGTCAACAAACGATATCGGTACAGGCGCTACCTATCCGGTATACATGAATAATTTGAATGTATTCACGGGAGTTGGCGCACCACCAGCTTATTTTAAAATGAATTTAGTTGGTAATGCGGTCCATGCAAGAAATTTCAAAGTAAAATTGAATACTGACTCTATTACCGGTGGTGACCTTAGTTATTATGAGTCTGCACGCGTGGTACAGCCATTAAATGTATCACAGATCAGTCCCGGTAACCAGGTAATAGAAATCGTAAACATGTGTACTGATCCAAATGACCGTATGGTTATTTCTCAGGTTGAGTTACAATACCCGCGTCAGTTTAATTTTAATGGCGCTATCAACTTCAATTTTGAATTACCTGCTAATGCTGCAGGTAATTATTTGGAAATTGCCGGCTTTAGTCATGGTGGTACACCGCCTGTCTTATATGATTTAACCAATGGGAAGAGATATGTCGGTGATATTTCTAATCCTGCATTGGTAAAAGTAGCCCTGTTGCCATCTGCTGTGGATCGTAAGTTTGTATTGGTAAATGAAACATCAGGAAACATCGCTGATGTTAATTTTTTCACCCAAAGAAATTTTGTTAATTACGGGACAGCTGCTAACCAGGGTAACTATCTCATCATTACCAGTCCTATACTTGCTGGTCCTTCCGGCGGGTCTGACCCGGTCGAAGATTATCGTCTTTATCGTAGCTCAGCTGTTGGTGGTGGCTATAATGCGAAAGTATATCTCATCGATCAGTTGATCGATCAGTTTGGATATGGCATTAATATGCACCCGTTATCTGTCCGCAATTTTATTCGTTGGGCAAGAAATACATATAGCTCACCACTGAAAAATATTTTCCTTGTTGGTAAAGGTGTTATCTATACGCAATACCAGGCTTACCAGGGATATGCAGAAATGGCGAGACTTTGTCTGGTACCTACATTTGGTTACCCCGCTTCTGATAACCTGATGTCGGCAGAAGGAAACAGTTCAGTACCCTTGACGCCGATAGGCCGTTTGTCTGTTATCGATAGAAGTGAAATAACTATTTATCTTAATAAAGTAAAACAATACGAACAGCTTGCTCAATCAACACCATCGCCGTTGATTGCCGATATGGCATGGCGCAAGAATGTGGTGCATGTAACCGGTGCCAGTGATGATGTTACTACACAGATCCTGCAAACTGCCAACGAAGGTTTTCAACGAATCATCGAGGACACATTGTATGGTGGTAAAGTTTATTCATTTACCAAAAGTACTTCTGAGTCGGTACAGCAATTAAATGGTGGTAAATTAGCCTCCCTGTTTGAAGAAGGTATTGGATTGCTTACTTACTTTGGCCACTCATCAGCATCAACACTGGAGTTTAACCTCGACAATCCGCAGAATTATAATAATCCGGGCAGATATCCTGTCATGATCGTGATGGGTTGTAATGCCGGTAACTTCTATAATTACAACCTTGCCCGTTTTTCTACCAAAGAAACGATTTCGGAAAAATATGTATTGGCACCGGAAAGAGGATCAATTGCGTTTCTTGCCAGTACCCACCTTGGTATTGTGCACTATCTTGATATTTATAATACCAGGACATATGAAGCGATGGCCTTCCGTCATTACGGAGGTACATTGGGAGAAATAATGCACGACGCTATTGTTCGTGTATTTGCTTCTACTACTGAGAATGATTTCTATGCCCGTTTCCAGTGCGAAGAGTTTACCCTGCATGGTGACCCGGCATTACGTCCATATAATTTTCCTAAACCTGACTATGTAATCGAAGAGCCGTTGGTAAAAGTGTCGCCTTCTTTTATTTCAGTAGCAGAAAGGACTTTCAAGGTCAATGCTGGCTTTATGAATATTGGTAATGCACCTGATAAAAAGCTGGTAGTTGAATTGAAACGTACCTTTCCCGATCTTACTACAGAGATCCGTCGTGATACGGTACAGGGAACACTTTTCCAGGATTCTATTATTTATGAACTGGAGATCAAAGGTACCCGTGATAAAGGATTGAATAAACTAACGATCACCCTCGATCCGGATAATGCGATCGATGAAGCATATGAAACTAATAACACGATCTCTAAAGACATTTATATTTTTGAAGATGAAGTAAGACCTGTATATCCATACAATTACTCTATCGTCAACGAGCAGAATCCAAAACTGATCGCTTCTACTGCCAATGCTTTTGCTGAGACACGCAATTATGTATTGCAAATGGATACGACTGAATTGTTTAATTCTCCGCTCCGGTTCACAACCACGACCAATTCTGCAGGTGGTGTGTTTGAATTTAATGGAGGACTGACATTTACCGATAGTACCGTGTACTATTGGAGAGTAGCGCCGATACCACCGTTTGGTGATACTACCTGGAACACATCTTCATTCATTTATATCAATGGACCTGACTTGGGATTCAGCCAGGCGCATTTGTATCAGCATTTCAAATCAACAAGAGAAAAAATAATTCTTGACTCTGTCAGCCGCGCATGGAGCTTTGTTGATAAGAACAACTTCATCTTTGTCCGTAACGGGGTGTATCCTTTTACATCACCTGATGGAGCTTATTATCATGGTACTATCAATGATGAAGAAGGGATTATCAATCCTGGTTGCGCATACAATGAGTTGATGGTAAACGTCATTAACCCGATCACGATGAAGCTCTGGAAGAATACCGGATCCCAATACGGAAGTATCGGTAACTGCGGAGCGAGAGATTATAACTTTGAATTTTTACTTAATACACCAGCTTCGAGAGCGAATATCAAAGCATTCCTTAACCTCATACCAAGCGGCTACTATGTAGTGATAAGAAGTAATACCAATCCAAACGCGGCAGGTAACAACTATGCAGCCGAGTGGAAAGCTGATGAAAGCACACCGGGCGCTGGTGATACATTCTACCAGGAATTAGTGAACCAGGGTTTCAGCGGTATCGATTCATTCTACATACCAAGATCATTCATCGCTCTTTATAGAAAAGATATGCAAGCTCAGTTCCCTACCAAGTGGCAGGTGAGTGAGGGCATATTCGATGGTATTACTGTTAGTTCAGAAATTCACGCATTGGATAGTTCTGGTTATATCACATCTCCTGTATTTGGTCCTGCAAAAGCATGGCACCAGTTAAAATGGAGAGGTAAGAGCCTTGATGCTAATGATGCTACTGATAGCCCTATCATCGATGTAATTGGTGTTGACAATGCAGGTGTGGAAACATTATTGTTCCCATCTGTAACGAGGTCACAACAGGATTTTGATATCTCCTCTATTCCTGTCAGTCAATATCCTTTTGTGAAATTAAGAATGAAGAATGTCGATACAGTTTATCATACTGCCTACCAGTTGAAGTACTGGATGCTCACCTATGATCCGGTTCCGGAAGGAGCGATAGCGCCGAATTTGTATTTTACTACAAAGGATACAGTAGAAGTAGGTGAGCCGTTCAACTTCGGTATTGGATTTAAGAACATTAGTAAAGTAGCCTTTGATAGTATTAGAGTAAAACTGACGATCACCGATAAGGATAACCACGAGAATATCGTACCGATACCATACCAAAAGAAGTTACAACCATCTGATACGATCAGGTTGAATGTACTTGTACAAACAACATCGCTTTCCGGTCATAATACCATGTTCATCAATTTCAATCCTGATTTCGCACAGCCGGAACAATACCTGACGAATAACTATGCCTTCAGAAGTTTGTATGTAAGGCCGGATAGTTTGAGTCCGTTGCTCGATGTCACCTTCGATGGGCAGCATATCCTTAACCGGGATATCGTTTCATCTAAACCTGCTATCCTCATCAAACTGAAAGATGAAGCTAAATGGATGATGCTCGATGATACCAGCTATCTGAATGTGCAGGTGAAGTTCCCTGACGGAACATTGAAGCGTATCAGCTTTGGTAACAATACTGATACACTGCAATTCATACCAGCGGGCCAGGCGCCTAATGCAAACAATACGGCCAGTATCAATTTCAATCCTTACTTCAAACAGGATGGAGAATATGAACTGATCGTAACAGGTACCGACCGTAGCAACAACTCTGCTGGTGCGATACAGTATCGTGTGGCGTTCCAGATCTATAACAAACCGATGATCTCGAATATGCTCAACTATCCGAATCCGTTTACGACCTCTACTGCCTTTGTGTTTACCATTACGGGATTTGAGATTCCCCAGAATATTAGGATTCAAATATTAACGATAACAGGAAAAGTGATCAGGGAAATAACCACAAATGAATTAGGTACGTTGCACATTGGTAGAAATATTACGGATTTTAAATGGGACGGCTCGGACATGTATGGCCAAAAGGTAGCCAACG
>JBDTPD010000209.1:0-6869 GCA_039932855.1 Chitinophagaceae bacterium
ATATCCGTTGCAGCGCCCCAGCTCCGCGTCATGGGAATGCAATATGTGTTGATACCAAGAGTTCGCAGAAATGCCGCGTCTTGCTCAAAATCGGGATCGCGCAATGGCGAATAGATCAGGCTGCACTCTATTCCTCGCCGCGAAAGCGCTGGGAGTAAATCCAGGACATGACGTCTTGTCCCACCGGCTGTAGCTTCCAGAATGTGCAATACACGCATGATGTAATTGCGCGGACAAAAAATGTACCTGCGAGATCTAATTTATATAACATGGCGCGGATATTCCAGGCTTATGCGTTCATGATTCTGACGGATGAATACGGAGACATTCCATATACAGAAGGAGGTGCCGGATATTCAGATGCATTATTCTTCCCCAAGTATGATGCGCAGCAGGATATTTATCCAAAGCTTATCCAGGAATTGACAGAGGGAGCCGCAGCATTGAGCACAACAGGTACTATTGAAAGCTCAGACATTTTATACACCGGAAATGTGCCGCAATGGAAAAAATTTGCCTACTCATTATTATTAAGAGCCGGTCTGCGTATTATGAAAGCAGATGCTACCAAAGGAACAGCTGCAGTGCAAGCCGCATTTGCAGGCGGAGTAATATTGGTTAATGCAGATAATGCATATATGCGTCAGGATGGCAACTATACTCAACCGATAGGTAATACATTGAATGGAAGTGAGGCAGCAAATTTTTATTTAACAAAACCATTTGTTGATCAGCTAAAGAACACCGCCGATCCACGTCTTGTTTCCATTGCCATCAGGTATGTAGGGGCTACGTCAGGTAATGGACAAACAGTAGCAGCAGGCTCTACTGATCCACTCAAGCAGATTGGTATTCCAGTGGGAAAAGATAATCTCACCGCAGGAACGGCTGCCACGGCAGATGGTCTGGCAAGTTTTTATGATTATAGCCAGGCAGATAGAAGAAGGATATTAAAGCCATCTTCTCCCGTATTCTTTGTGACCGCTTCGCAAACACAATTATTATTAGCGGAAGCGAGATTTAGGGGATTTATTACAACAGGTAATAGTGCCGATCAATATTTTTCTGATGGCATAAGAGCACATATGGACCAGATGGCTCTGTATGATGCCGGATCTGCTATTGCCCCGGGAGTAAGAGATACTTATGTAGCCGCGAATCCTTTAGTGGCCGGAACAGAATTACAACAGATCAATACACAATACTGGATCTCTTCCTTCTTAAATGGGCCGGAAGCATTTGCCAATTTCAGAAGAAGTGGATTTCCCACGTTGGCTCCGAATCAATTTGGCCAACCAAATAATCCTGATGTACCAAACGGCACATTTATCAGGAGACTTACTTATCCTACATCTGAATTATCTGTAAATACAACCAATGTAAATGCAGCTATCGCCAGGCAGGGACCGGATAAGTTGAGCACGAAGGTTTGGTGGGATAAATAATAACGTTTTCGTGAGTCGCTAAGCAGGATCAATAGAAAAGACCTCTTTGTATTAAGTTACAAGAGGTCTTTCGTTTTTTAAGAAGTAAAAACAATTATGAGTTATAAGTATGGCGTGAACCATTCATAATACCTGCACTCATCTTAATTATGTATCCTTAATTCCACTCCGCTTCTTTGCCTGTAATGGCGCGGATGATAATATCGATAACTGTGGTAATCGTGACGCTCATAATACCGGTTTTCATACCTCGGCGTCTCATAGTATGATGGTCCGCAACCGCTGAAAAATATTGCGGCCATGGCTATTAGTATCATGCTGAAAATCTTTTTCATAAACTATGTTTCACTAATAGGGAGAAAAAACATGCCAACATGCTTTGCTTTCATAATCATTCAACTATATGCGGCTAAATAGGGCAGAGCAGGGAAACTCCTCCACAGTTGTATATAACCAGATACAAAAAAGTGAGTCTGGCTGTTAAAATAATGATCTGGTTGCTCCCGAAACATTGGAACACTGTTTGCAAAAATAAACGTGGTCCTGACCGATTAATCAACAAAATCAATCATTATGAAATCACTTGCTAAAAAATCTTTGTTGCTCTCCCTTTTGGTATGTTTTACACTCATATCCTGGGCACAGGATAAAAAGGTAGATATCGACATCAATTTAAATAAACACAAAGAATGGTATCAGCAGCCATGGGCATGGGTAGTAGGAGGAGCGGTATTTATTTTGATATTAGTTGCTCTATTGAGACCAAGACAAAAGCAGGGTTGAGAAAATAATCAATAGCTATTCTTATTAGTGCTGGGTCCTTTTTTCAAAGGCCAATGTAAACCTTGTTCCTTCATGCTCCACTGATTTTACATGGATGCCAACACGGTTTGCGCGGAGAATATCATAAGTTGTCGCTAGTCCGAGACCTACCCCATTAGGTTTGTTTGTAAAGAAAGGCTTGAACATTTTTTTTAAATTAATCTGGCTCATTCCACATCCGTTGTCCTCTATCTGAACCAGGTATTTGTTGTCAATCGATTTGGTAGCAAGTCTTAGTTCACCGCCGTGTGATTCCATAGCATCAATGGCATTAATAATAATATTAGTCAATGCTATTTTCATTTTGGGGCGGTGTAAAATGATCTTGCCGTCCTGTACGCAATAATCTTTTTTAACCCGTATATTCTTTAACCTGATCCTATCCTTCGCCATTTCGAGTACTTCATTGAGGAGAGAGCGAATTGAATGATCTTCTGCCAACACCTCATCGGCTTGTTGATATTTCAGCAATTCATTAATGAGATCATTGATACGTGTTGAGCTACGCATGATAATATCGAGATATGTCTGTTGATCGCCATCAGTTATTATGGACCGTAGCATTTCAATAGACAGGTTAATATTGGTCAGGGGGTTTCGTACTTCGTGGGCAAGAACAGAGGCAATTTTGATCTGTGGATCTTCTAACACAACAGGCACAGGAGTCAATACATATTTATGATCAGTAATGCTGACTTTGGGCGGGTATGAATAAGGGACCTTATACCCCGGCGGCACCTTGGTGTCGAACGAAATAGTGAGTGGATCCATTGGATATATTTTATTTAGTTTAGGTCGTTACTATGAAATTGGCGCGATTTGCCGTGATTATTGTTACAGGATTTAAGGAGATCGTTACATCATTCACATATTATGACCCCGGGCATTCTTGCACAAATCAGCCAAGGTCCAGCGGCAATACTACTTCCAGCTTATATCCTTCTCCGGGTTTTGACACAACAGTAACTCTTCCATTATAAAATTCCACCCGGCTTCTGATATTTATAACACCAACCCCTTTGCTTTTATCCAGCAGGTCGCACCCGTTGCCGTCATCTAAAATAGACAGCATGATCTCGTTTTCCTGCCTGCTCAACCCGATAAAAGCATGGGCCGCATTGGCATGTTTTAGAATATTATTTACCTGCTCCTGCACAATCCTGAAAATAGTCAGTTGCAGCTTTTCATTGAACTCCTCCTCAACAATGTTTTCTGCCTTAAATTCAATATTCAGTGGATCAATCATCTTTAAATCACGGACCAGGTTTTTTATATTGTCAACGACACCAATAATGTGGGCGCCAGGGATGACGAGGTTTTTAGCAATCTTCCTGATGTCCTCGATCACATTCGTTATTAATGCGATTGATTTGTCAAGATGTGAATCGCGGGTACTCTCATTTGTCTTTGCCATTTGCACATAGAGTTTGGCCACAGCCAGTATCTGGTTCAGGTTGTCGTGCAACTCTCTGCCAATGGATTCCCTTTCTTTTTCCTGCGCGCGAAATACGGCATCTGTGATCTCGCGTTGTCTTAATACTCTCTCTTCCGTTAACTTTTTTTTGAGCAAAACCTTTTCGGTAATGTCTACTGTAGCACCTATTATTCTTGTCGGGTTTTTCCCTTCATCATAAATTATATGCCCCCGATCATGAACGTAAGCATATTCTCCATTTAGTTTCTTAACCCTATACTCATCTTCCCATACAAGCGTAGATGCATCAGCCATTACTGTATCAAACTTTGCCATCACCCGTGCTCTGTCTTCAGGATGCATCAGGTCTTCCCAAAAACTTTGAGGTATCAATGCATTTTCGATATGATAGCCAAATACCCTTTTGTGGCCACCATCAATCCAGAAAATTTCTTTGGCCTCCACATTCCACTCCCAAAGACAATCATTGGTGATAGCTGTGACAAAGCGGTATAGCTCGTTCTGTATTTGTATTTGTTGCCATACATATTCAGGTTTGGCGGGTTGATTACTCTTTTTAAAGGAAACAGAAAGAACATCACCCGAATAATAAGTAATCACATCATACCAGGTTTCCATTTCCGCCCAATATTCTCTAAAATGACAGGGCGTATCAAGCTTGAAGGCTTTGTGATAAACCATATAAAAGTCTATCGGGATGGTTCCCGCAAATTGTTCCCAAAGATTTTTTCCAATTATATCTTCTGCACGTACACTTAAAAGTTTTTCTGCCGCTTTATTCCAATGCCTCACCGTCCATTTACGATCTACTGTAAAGAAACCATTGGTTATGGATTCGGTAATAGGTCTTTCCGGGTACCCCTTTTTACTTAAGCCATTTGAAGGGAGTGTAAGTTGAACATCCATATTTATTCCTTATGATAGTTAAATAGACCAGGGCAACTGGCCATCGATGATATGTATTTATTCATAAGCACTTTTGATAATAGTCAGGATCATCTTAAACCGTCCATTTGGGTTTATATGATTTGGCGAATCGGCAGGAATAATAATTCCCTGGCCCGAAACGAGTATGTTTGATACACCATCAATTACAATATCAGCTTTGCCTTCAATGATCTGGGCAAAGACATCAAACGGTGAGGTCTTCTCTGTCAATCCTTCTCCACTATCAAACGACATGACGCTTATGTTTCCGGTAGACTTTTTTATAATCGTTTTGCTTACCACGGAATTAGGCACGTATTCAATGATCTCGACAATGATGTGTGACTTTGCCTTTTCGAGATCGGCACTCAGATTTTTATCTATTATTTCAGGGGTATTCATATTTGATTCTTTAAGGGTTTGATTCTTCGAAAACAGATTTTACATTCTACTGAGTTAACCTCTATATCATTCATGTTCTATTCTTTCAAAATTCCCGCCGCCATTTAAACATATTCGCTGATACAACGAATCATGACTATTGGTATTCACTTACGCTCCAACATATATTTACGAACAGGCAGAACAAACAAATGGGCATTATCTAAATATGCGCTTAGTTTTAAGATTAATCATTACACAAACACATAAATGAATTACATAATTCACACAAGGGTTTGTGGTGTAAGCGTTCTCTCTTACTATATAGCGTAGAAATTGGTTGACCAGCCGTAGGAATTTGAGAAAATCAGACTTTCTGCTGATACAGCAGCTAATATCCGGAGCCTGTTATCTAAGCCTTCAAATGAAAGTCTTCATAACCGCTTTTAATGATAGTCAGGATCATTTTAAACCTGCCATTTGGGTTTATGTGGTTAAGAGTATGTGCGGGTATGATAATTCCCTGGCCCGCTTGAAGTATGTTCGATTTCTTATCTATAACTATATCAGCCCTGCCTTCTATGATCTGCGCAAACGTATCAAAGGGAGAAGTCTTTTCTGTCAAGCCTTCTCCGCTATCAAAAGACATAACGCTTATGTTGCCGGTAGATTTTTTTATAATCGTTTTAATCACTACACAGTTCGGCATATATTCAATAATCTCAAGAATGATATGCGATGTTGCTTTTTCCAGTTCAGCATTATTATCCAATGGTCCTGATTTATTATTTTCATTCATATACCGGCTTTATTTCATGATCTCCATTGCTTTTCCATTCTCATAAAAAGGGCTATTGGTTTATATGCTCAATACCAAAATTCGTCGTGGCTGTTCCTGTATTATCATACCAACTGATAATAACTTACACAATTCACACATCATCCAGCATTGACCTTCTTTTCTCTCTTAGCTGTTTGAAATGCGAGGGCGTTAGTCCTGTTACCTTTTTAAATTGGGTAGACAGATGTGCTACACTGCTATAATGCATCTTATAGGCAATCTCTGTAAGATTTAATTCATCATATACCAACAACTCCTTTACCCGCTCTATTTTATGTGCGATAAAAAATTTCTCAATAGTAGTTCCCTGTACCTCGGAAAAAAGATTAGCGAGATAAGTATAATCATGATTTAATTTATGACTGAGAAATTCAGAGAATTTCATTGTCGGCGGCTCCTCTGAATAGTGCACTAATTCTACAATAACATTCTTTATTTTCTGGATCAATACACTTTTCTTGTCGTCCATTAATTCCAGGCCGGATTTCAAAAGCGATGCTTTCAGTTGATCGTGTTGTTCTGCTGATAAATTGCCTTGAATCTCTACCTCGCCCAACTCAACGTCGACGTAAAACAATCCCAGTTTTGTCAATTCTTCCTTGACAACCATTTTGCATCGGATGCAAACCATATTTTTTATATAAAGCTTCATGTACTAGGTGATCACAGTGTCGGGTTTCAGGCGGGATCAGGTAAAAACCGAACAGCACTGGTTCATTGTATTTTCACTGGGAGTAACTGGAGGGCATTATTGCTTTCCTTATTCCTGATTATTTTCTTGCTGAAGACTTCATTAAAATTATTTAGCCCGTAAAAAATGATAATAATGAAAAATTGGGCAAGCGTAATAATAGAGATGATAAGTAACAAGTATAGGGTGGATAACATTTATTGAACTGAATTTAAACTTCAGTTCGTGTAAGCTACGTTTAATAATCCGCATACCTCTCCTATGTGTGAATCATATAACTTATTTCTGCGATTGTATAACAATGCTTATTGGAGATTGTGCCAATTT
>JBDTPD010000210.1:0-6864 GCA_039932855.1 Chitinophagaceae bacterium
ATTCATACAGGGAACAATAAATATTTCACGATTATCAACAAGATCTTTGATGCGTGGATCAGTTGCATAATTTTCACAGAGATATTGCATTAAAAAAATCATACTACTGCCACCAATAGCTTCACGCGCATGTTGTACGCCAATAAAAAGTACCTCTGGTTCATTCGTTTCATCGGTATTAACGTTGTCAGATATTTTGATGCACCATATATCACGATTCTCAGTAGAAAGTCCCAGGGAAATTTTTTGTACAAGAGCGGGATAATCAATAGCAAGATTATTCATGGCTGTTTCCATTTGCGCAAAACTATAATAGCCACCGAAGGTTGGTTGTACAACAAATGCTGATGGTGTTGGAATAATCGAACCGATTGTTTTTCCGGTTTCTTCAAAAGCCAGACGGTTTTCTGAAGATTGATTGCCGGTTGATTTGTCGAGATAATATTGCCGGTTTAAAGTCTCCAGGTTTTTCGCTACATCATCAACGAGAATTTCATAGCGTGTCTTCATTGTTTTCAGACGGGCGAGTTTGGTAGCGCTGATCTCTGATACGATTGCACCATCGTCTGTTTCCTGGAAGTGATCAATTTGTAATAACCCGATGATTCTTGAGCGCTCTGATTTATCAGCGGGTGTGTAGATTTTTACAGTGCTGTATTTGTCCTGCCCTTGTGAAAGAAAAGAAATCGATACCAAAAGGACCAGGATCAAAATGGATTTGATTGGCTTCATAGGTATGTGTTTTTCTGATTCCGTAGGTGGGCGGTTTCAGTACTACTATATTAAGAAATCGGTATCGCAAATTGTGTAGAGGCACTCGTTTAAATCGTCAAATTGGTAAAAGACCTTGCCTGTATTTCTCTATTTACTAATGTATTTTAAGCAGGGAACACACGTTAGGGTTGTAAATCAGCGACATAATTTTAGCTGATCAGGAAGAAAATAAAAAAGCCCCCGTCAATTGACAGGGGCTTGTATTAAAACTGGTTAAAGTGGATTCAGTTTATAATTTCTGTAATTTAACTTTCGTATCTATTCCAGCTCCTGATACATTCAGGTAGTATAAGCCAGCAGCCAGTTTACTTATATCCAGTGGCATTGAGTTAGCACCACTTTTCAACTGTACATTGCTCTTCATTACTACGCGGCCGGCATTGTCAACTATCTGCCAGTTTGCACGTCCGTCAACAGCAGCGGTCATTGTGATCTTCGTTTGTCCGGCTGTCGGGTTCGGTGTGGCAATTACAATACCTACCAGGTCAGTCAATGATATAGTGATTACGTTAGAATATTTAGCTGATTGGTCATTGTCAACCATTTTAAGCCTGTAATACAGCAGCAAAGAAGACTGACTGTATGCATCTCTGTCGCTGAAGTTATAATCATTAGAACCGTTAGGTGTAACGGTACCAATTGCATCATAAGTACGGCCATCAGTACTTCTTTCTACTATATAAGAAGCAAGGTTCTGTTCGTCAGCTGTTTTCCAGTTCAGGTCAGTTGCTTTTGTAGCACTGTTCAATGAACCGGTAAAAGAGATCAGGTTAACAGGTAAAGTAGTAAGTGATTGATTGGCGAAATAGAAAGTAGAGAACGAAGGGATCGTTACTGTCAGTACATATCCTGTACCGAAAGCAGCTCTTGTAGTCGTAAACTTCGTAGCACTTGAGCCCATCGTAGATCCGCAGGGGTTTGTGTTTTTGAAAACAGCCACGTCATTGATCGTTGCATAACCACCAGGTTGACCTATTGAGTTGGTAGCTCCGATCATACGGGTTAATTCAGCACCTGTGATATATAATCTTACGTTTACGTTTGAACCCGGCTGTACTGTTGGAGTAATGGTGATATTACGGTCCATATACAATTTCTTGCCACCATCTTCACGGATGAAACCTGAATTCTTGTAGAAGAAAGAAGTGGTTACAACGCCAAGGTTGTTACCATTTGCTTTGATCTCAGCAATTACATTACTACTATCATCGGTGATGGGTACCCACAAGTTATTATTGGTAGCATCAATAGTAATAGTGTTTGCATTGGTACAGGTATTCACTACACCGCGCCCGATCGGAATAGTGGTAGGAATAGCACTTGCTGCTCCAACGGCATTATAACCTAAGAAAGTATATTTATGTATACAACCTAAACAGTCTGGTACAAGCGGGTTAGCATTACTTGGGCCTGAACTGGTTGTTTGTCTTTCCATACATACATATAAAGTAGTTCCGTTTGGATCAAAGGCCACATCACGGAAACGGTTATGACTACCAAAATAGCTGGCAGTATCTGTTGCTCCGGTTGGAATAACTGTTTTACCAGTTAATGGATCGAGTTTTATTTTTAACACCCGTCCCCATTTCAGGCCGGCTACGATCAATGCATTTTTCCAACCAGGTATTTTACTGTCCATATACAGATCCATACCTGACCATCCTTCAGAAGGCCATCCGCCATTACCTGGATTGGTAAGATAAATGTTGTTGATATTCGCCTGCGTACTTGCATAGGCTGTAAAAATCGGGTCCCTGTAATAAGGTAATGAAAGCGCCTGAGCAGGTTCATTGGTAATAAGAGGAAGTATACTCGCAGGCGTAGCTGCTTTTGAATTCTGATAATTATTATCTGATGACATTCCTTCGATCAATGGGTGGCCATAGTTTCTTCGCCATCCCAGGATATTAATTTCATCATCAGAGAAAGGCCCGTGTGAGGCACCATATAAAAGATGTCGTGTAGTATCGGCTGCAAAACCCTGGTTATTTCTGATACCGGTTGCAAAAATAGCATTACCAAAAGGATTGCCGGCAGGGATAGTACCATCGAGGTTCCAGCGAAGGATCTTTCCTTCATAAGAGTTGGTCCATTGTGCTTTTTCGACACGATTAGTATTGGCAAACTGACCGGCACCCATATCACCAACAGCTTCCATCAGGTAATAAGCGTTAGAACTGTCTTTAAAAATGATAAGGCGACCGCTATTGTGGTCACTGCTACCTCTGATCGTATCACAAATAGCCATAGGATTTTTCAATAATCCATTTACATATTGCCATCTCGTAACCCATGTGATGAATAAATCACCATTTACTGTCTCTGCTGCATAAGGAGCAGGGGCGGCAACGTTTGTTCCTACAAAATCATGTACATACGCGAGGTAGACATATTTAGTAGTAGCGGTAGCAAAATCAGGTGCGAAAGCAAAACCCATCAAACCACCTTGTGGTTTAGGAACAGCTCCGCCGACGGTATAGGCTTTTCTCCATTTGGTGGTAGGAGTAGAAGCTGCGTCTGTAAAAGTGTTTAAGTCGAGGATGGTTCGCATACCTCCGGTAATCGGACTGATTTTTCTGACAACATATCCTGTTGCTTCAGTTACCCATAATGAATCATCATAACCGTAAGTGATTTCCCAGGGATCCTGCAGGTTCGCTGCAGCATTTACCAGGTCGGATTTCAAGAAAACTTCGTTCATACGACCTGCAATAACGTTCTGGGCGGTGGAATAAATACTAAGGAGAAGCACAAAGTGCAGAAAGAGTAGTGGCTTTTTCATCTTATTGGATTTGAGTCCACAAAATATACATTGATTCCTAAACTTATATTAGTATATATACTTACGGTTTATAAGTATTAGCACTATTGTATATTCCTGAATTGTGTGGTTAATTTGTAGCGTCCATTATCCAGAAAAAACTAATAGAATCCACTTATGAAGCGCAGAACTTCTACCCGAACCAATTATAAGGGCGCGGCCTTATTCTTACTGTTGCTGATTTCATTTATGTCAAAGGCGCAGACTGACCTTTGTACGGCGGCAACCACATTAAATTCCGCACCTACCTGTGTAAATACCGGCGGATCGATAACAGGAGGAGCATCATATACAGCGATCTTACCCGCACCTGGTTGCGGAGGAACACAAAAAGACGTCTGGTATACTTTTACTGCAAAAAGTACTAGTCCAACTATTACCTTAAGCGGAGTAAGCGGAGGTTTAACAGGTAATATTCGTATTCAAGTCTATTCAGGTGGTTGTGCGTCAATGACTTCACTTGGTTGTAGTGCGGGTCTTACTATTACTCCCACCCTTGTTGTTAATACCCAATATTGGATCAGGATATATTCGACAACAAATGCAAATGGTACTTTTAGTATTTGTATAGATGATCCTGCTCCTGCCAATGATGATTGTGCAGGCGCTATTGCATTAACACCAGCGTTGACTTGCGGTGTCGGTTCACAAACTACCGGAAACTTCTACGGATCTACAGTAACTGCTGTTGCAGTAGCACCTTGTACAGGACCAGTTGTATACGATATGTGGTATTCATTTGTTGCTAATACAGATAATGCTACTATTACATTAAGTGGTATTGGTTCTAATATTAATACCCCGCGATTACAACTTTTCTCAGGTACCTGCGGATCATTAGTATCAGTTGCGTGTAGCAATAGTACACTGGCAGCTTCTTCTTTAATAGCTGGTACAACCTATTATGTACGAGCCTATGCGACTGGTGGGTCTTTATTGACAACACCTGTTAACTCAGGCTTTACTATTTGCGTTACTTATGCACCGCCGCCACCACCGGTAAACGATGAATGCGCTGGCGCTGTTACCCTACCGGTTACCGGCGGCTGTAGCAATATAGCAGGTACAATGATCAGTGCTACGGCTTCTGCCGATCCTATTGCACCATGTGGCGGACCTGTATCTTATGATGTATGGTATAAATTTGTTGCTACCACTACCTCTACCAGTATCACTACCAGTTCTTACGGTGGAAATATCGGAGGCACAAAGCGCGTTCAGATATTGTCGGGTAGTTGCGGCAGTCTTACTTCTGTGAGTTGTAATTCTGGTAGTTCAGCTTTTGTACAGGCTACAACTGTAGGCACTACCTATTATATACGTGTGTACGAAACGGGTGCGGGCGCAGCGCCGATCACCAATGGAGATTTCAATATTTGCGTTTTCTCTACCTTACCATTGCCTCCGCGCTTTGGTAATAGTTATGTGAATATAACCAAGAAGACAACCGGCGGTGTTGTACAGCCAGGTGATGTATTGGAAATAAGAATGACCATTAATCATGGCTCGGGTACATTATTCGCGCCGAGATACCTTGACAGTATTCCTACCCATACAACAATGAATGCGACGACTGCTGACTCCATCAGGGTTATTACCAATGAAGGAAAAACATCAAGAAGATATACTCCGCTGCCAAACGTCAATGATGATGCAGCAACATATCGTCCTAATCCGCCAGTAGGTGATTACAATATTCGTATGAATCTTGGTTTTGCTGTGCCACCCGGCGCACCAGCTAATAATAGTATAATCGATGTCACCGGAGCCACTGGCACGATTCAATCATCAGATAAACCAAAGGGTGGTAGTGGTGTGTTATTTGCCACCTCATTCAGAGTAACTGTTACCGGCGTTGTTGGTGACACGATCCGGCTGGGGGCAGGTAAATTTATTTATCGCACAAGCGTCGGCGGTCCTGATATTACTATCCAGGCTATACCGTATAAAATTTTGATCAGTAATCCAATGACACTTTGCTCGAACTCAATCGGAATAAATAACGCACTCGAGTTTGGTGGTACCTTTGGTGAAGGTGGTGCCTTAAATCGTTCGACGGATCTGGCCACTCCTATCGCTGGTTACACTTTTGTCAATGTCACGCCTTCACAAGGAGTAGGTGACGGACAATATGCGATTGTAAAGAATATGAGTCCTGTCAACAGTACCAACCGTACAGCAAACATAAAACCAACCTGCGGTACACCGCCACCTGCACAGGATTGCAGCAACCGGATGTTTGGTGGATTCTGGGATATTGATGGTGATCATACCGGCACCAATAATGCTATTGGTAATGTACCACCATCGGCTTCTGATACTTCTGGCTATATGCTTGAAGTGAATACGGACTATGTAGCCGCAGAACCATATCGTCAAAACCTGACAGGATTATGTCCAAATACTTATTATGAGTTCTCCGCCTGGATCAGAAATATCTGCAGGGTGTGCGGACTTGATTCCAATTCTACACAAACTTATAAACCTGGAGTAAATCCCAACCTGACATTTACTATCAATGGTCTTGACCGCTATAGTACTGGTGAGGTAGATACATTGGGCTGGTTGAAAAAAGGATTTGTATTTAAAACTGATACTGCACAAACGACCGCTGTTTTTACTATTCGTAACAACTCGCAAGGCGGTGGTGGTAACGACTGGGTGATGGATGATGTTAGTGTGGCTACCTGTATCCCGAACATGAAATACTCGCCATCAGCAAATCCAACTGTGTGCGTATTCAATGCAAGTACCATTTATGATACTGTTTCTTCTTTCTTCGATAATTATGTATACTATAAATGGCAGCGAAGTACGGATGGCGGGGTTACCTATGTAGATATAACAGGTGCGCAAGGTCCGGCTATACCAATATTGGTGAATGGTCAATGGCAGTATCAAACACACTATGTTATCCCGCCGGCGCAGGCTACGATTGCTAATAATGGTGATATGTACCGCGTAGTGGCAGCTACATCTATTTCAAATCTTGGTTCTAACAATTGTATAGTTACCAACGGAATCAACTTCCTTACACTGAATGTACTGAACTGCGGTACACCATTGAAGACAGACATCATTTCTTTCAATGGTAAACTGGTGGGAGATATGGCTAATCTGTCCTGGACCACTTCTAAAGAAGATGAACAGGTTACCTATAAGATTGAAAGAAGTAATGATGGCGCCAGCTTTACACTGGTAGGACTCGTTAATGGTAATAATAATGGTAGCAGTGACCTCAATCAGTATAGTCTTGTAGATGCTACGCC
>JBDTPD010000211.1:0-6834 GCA_039932855.1 Chitinophagaceae bacterium
GGAACAGAAGGGGGTAGTGTTGGCGAAACAAACTGGAGCTTACTGAACGCTACCGGCGATGTGCCTTACAATATGTTGCACTATGGTTTAGAAAACGGTGATTCATGGGTTCCCGGTGAAGTGAACACCTCTATTCGCCCGGGTTGGTTTTATCATACATACGAAGACAGCAGGGTAAAAAAATTGCCTCAATTGCTAAACACTTATTACAGTTCTTTTGGCCGCAATGGAACTTTGTTGCTAAACTTTCCTATAGACCGGCATGGTTTGATACATGAAAATGACAAAATAGAAGCCTTGCAACTGGCTAAAACTGTAAAAGAAATATTCGCCGTGAACTTAGCAGAGAAGAAAAAGGCAACGGCTTCAAATGTTCGTGGCAATGCAAAAGAATGTGGGGCAGACAAATTACTGGATGCTGATAAAAACACCTATTGGGCCACCGACGATAATGTAAACAGCGCTTCAGTTGTAATAGACTTAGGTAAACCAACTACGTTCAATCGATTTTTAGCACAGGAATATATTCGCTTGGGTCAACGTGTGAAATCTTTTAAAATAGAAGTGTTGGTTAATGGTGAGTGGAAAGAATTAGCCCAGGGAACAACAATTGGGTATAAACGTATTCTTCTTTTTCCTACAGTTAAGGCAAGCCAGGTACGTTTTACTATCATTGATTCTAAAAGCAGTCCTGTCATCTCGAATGCAGGCATTTATTATGCACCGCAGGTATTGATGGCCCCGGCCATTACCAGAAATAAGGCAGGTGAAGTAAGCATTAGTACAGCCGATAAAGAATCGATTATTTATTATTCATTGGACGGAAGCGCTCCCACCCGAAAATCAAAAAGATATACCGGTCCCGTTCAAACAAATGGCAAGATAGAAATGCGGGCTGTTGCTTACGACTCTCTCTCTGGAAAAAGTAGCCTGGTAAGCGGGGAAAAATTTGATATTGTTCATAAGGACTGGAAAATTATTGGTATTGATAATACAAAAGTTGATGATATTATTGACGGCAACCCGGCTACGGCCGTGTCTCAGCCGCAAGACAAGAAAATGCCTGTTGATATTGTGATTGACCTGGGTAACGAAGAAAATTTATCGGGATTCAGATACCTGCCTGATCAAAACCGGGTAAATGGCATTATTACAAATTATCAATTCTATGTTTCACATGATAATGAACAATGGAAGTTGGCAGATGAGGGTGAATTCTCCAATATTAAAAATAATCCACTGTGGCAGATCAAAAAATTTGAACCGGTAAAGGCCCGTTATATAAAACTGCGCGCGCTAAAGAATACACAGGATAATAACGAAGTCGGATATGCTGAATTGGATGTTGTCACGCAGTAAGTAAATATATTGAATGGACTATTCTGTATTTGTTTTGAATTTGGATTGATGAAATAAGTTTTAAACCGGTATACTGTTATTGTTTCTTCCAGTCATAACGAAATCGGTTAATCAATTTGAGCTGTTGGGTAAATATGTTCATTTTGCCTTTTATATTCACTGGGAGTAAGGCTGGTAACTTTTTTAAAAATTTTTGAGAAGTGCGGAAGCGTTTCAAACCCGGTTTCTTCTGCAATTTCCGTATAGGATAAATTGGTTGTTGCAATTAAGTACTGCGCACGTTCAATTCGTTTCGCATGGATATATGTCAATGGCCTGTCGCCGGTAAATTGATAAAACAAGCGCGAAAAATAATCCTGATGCAGGTTTGCTCTTTTAGCTAAAAGCGCCACTGTCAGATGTTCTCTGAGATTTATCAGAATATGACTTATTGAATCTAAAATTTTAGAAGGAATCGGTTCAGGATTTTTGGGTTTAAATCTGCTTGAACTCAAAAAACGGGAGAGGAGTTGGAGAATGATGCCCTCGGTTTCAAGATAGGTAGAATCGCTTACGATGTTATTAAGTTCCTGGTAACCTCTGTAATAACAATTCTTTTCATAGATTTTTGGATTATCAGACCGGTTGATACCTCTACCCTGATTTATGTCAAGCAGCCTTCTAAAGTTGATAATGTCGCTCTCGCCTGCGGCTACTTTTATTATTTTACGGTTATATTCAAAAAGTGAAACGCCTTCTGCCGACTCTTCGAAGAAATGAAGAAAATATTGGCTTAAATAATCATCACAATTCAGATGGCACAATGTAAAGCTGGGAATGATATAGAGGTAACCCTGCTCAAGCCTGGTCTTTTCCTGCGCACTAAAAATATAGCCTTCTCCTTCATCAATATAGTATATCCGGAAATAAGGACTAATTACATTAGTGTAATTCCATTTCTTGTCTAGTTTAACGTAGTCTACATGGAGTAAAGAAAAGATATGTCCTGCAAGCCTTTTATTCATAAAAGTTCATCCCGGCTAATTTATAGTAAAAAGTCGGATTTGTATAACACAAAGTCTTTTTGGTGCAATTATAATAGTAGGTAGAAAAAATAAATTTGTCGCAATCCTTAATTTCTAAAGCATTCAGGGATAACAAGGTGCAGATAATTTGGATAAAATGGTAATTGGCTGGCCTATGGTAAACACTTAGCACCCGTCCTATACTGATTACGTATCAGGAAATCAATATAGAAATTTCTTAAATCAAAACATACATAAGCAAAATAGTTACGGTTTTCATTTACGCCAATAATTTTTGATACGAGTGGAAAAGATTAAATAAAAAGCTACTTGTAATTCCGCAAAATATTAACGATGCCCATATCGAGAAGAGATATTCTAAAAAGCATTGCATTAGGTGCGCCTGCCTTGCAATTGAGTCCTGGTATTTTAGCGCTGGGAAATAAATTTACCAATGAGCTGCCTCCGATCGACAATGGTCCTTTTCATCCGACAAGGGCTTCATTAAGAACTTATAAGATCCCGGATTGGTTTCGTGATGCAAAGTTTGGCATCTGGGCACATTGGGGACCTCAATCAGCTATAGGGGATGGTGATTGGTATGCACGTAATATGTATATACAGGGTCAAAAGCAATACGACTATCATGTTAAAACGTATGGTCATCCCTCTAAGTTTGGTTTCAAAGACACGATACCTGCATGGAAAGCAGAAAAATTTGATCCGGATTATTTGATGGGTCTATACAAAAAAGCAGGTGCAAAATATTTCATGAGTATGGGTGTTCATCATGACAATTTTGATCTGTGGAATTCAAAATATAATCGGTGGAACTCTGTGAACATGGGACCCCGCAAGGATATCGTTGGTATGTGGAAGAGTGCAGCACAAAAACATGGGTTGAAATTTGGTATCAGCGATCATCTTTGGATTACGTACAAATGGTTTTCAACAAGTAAGGGCAGCGATGCAGCTGGTCCTTTTAAAGATGTGCCTTACGATGGAGCTGATCCAAAAAACTTTGAATACTATGGCAGGTGTGAAGAAGTATTCAGCAAAGGACCTGAGTGGAATGAGAATGGAATTCCTGAAACCTGGAAGAAACATTGGTTTGACCGGATGAAAGATCTTGTTGATAAATATGAGCCCGATCTTCTGTATTGCGATGGACATATGCCTTTCGAAAATTATGGTTTGAGCATCCTTGCTCATTTATACAATAAAAGCGCTAATAAGAATGGGGGGAAAACACAAGCAATTTATACAAGCAAGAGACCGGAGGATTCTGCTAAAGGAACCGGTATTTGTGTGTTTGATGTAGAACGTGGCGTAGTAGAAACGATTTGGCCTTTGCCGTGGCAGACGGACACTTGTATTGGTGATTGGCATTATAACAAAGAACGGATAGGTAAGTACAAATCTACCAAGACGGTTGTTGATCTGTTGGTTGATATTGTTAGTCGCAATGGAAATTTAATGTTGAATTTCCCTTTGCCCGCAAGCGGTATGCTTGACAGTGATGAATTGACTGTGCTTGATGGTATCACAAAATGGATGTCAGTAAACAGCGAAGGCATTTACGCTACAAGACCATGGAAAATTTTTGGTGAAGGAAGTCAGCCAGCTACCAGCAACCACAACGAAACTAATTCTGCACAACAGTTCAATGAGAGAAGCCGGACAGAATTAAGCTATCGGGATATTCGTTTCACTGCAAAAGGAAATATTCTCTACGCATTCTTCATGGGATGGCCTGAAGGTAAAAATCAAATCACCATTCAGTCACTTGCTTCAAATAGTCCACATAAAATCGGTTCAATTGAAAACATTCAGTTGCTTGGTTATGGTAAAGTAGAGTTCAGTAGAGATGAGGAAGGATTGAAAGTATCACTACCCAATCAAAAGACCGGTGAACATGCATTTGTATTGAAAATAAACGGAGAAGGACTGGTATAATTCTCTCCTGATACAAGTGATTTTAACGCTGATTGAAAAACAGATATTATATCAGTAGGTAATTCTATGACGAGTTGCCCTGTGAGGGCCGATAAAAAGTTTCTACATAGTATTCTAAAAAATCCATGAACCAAATGAATTCTCCTTTAAGTAGAGGGAGTAATTCACAATCTTCTTGTTTAAAAAATAGGACTGCATGGTGTTCGTTTTTTAATCGTATTCAGCAATGAGGGAACATGAAGTTCTGTACAGGCTATTCTTAAATTTTTTGATGCATGCTTGTTAGTATATATTATATCATGATTTCATGCAATGAGAGTACTAATAAAAGTTAATTTACTTGTATAATATTCTTCGCTGTATTTATTTGGAAGTTCTTTGTGAGAAGTTTGGATAATTTGGATAAGCGTAAAAAAGACACTTATTTATTTACGCCCGATTAACAAACTAACAACTTGCTATTATGAGACAAAAAACTCTGAAGAATTTTGTATTCCTCAAAAAATTGTTCTTCTCACTTTCTTTTTTCTTTTTTTCTTTTATTGTTTCTGCCCAAACTGTTACGTTAACCGGTATTGTACGGGATAAGGACAATAAGCCTGTGAATGGTGCAACAGTAACAATAAAAGATACTAAAAGAGCTACTGTTTCAGATGCTTCAGGCAATTTCACTATTAATGCTAATTCTAATGAAGTTCTCGTGATTACACACGTGAATTTTTTAGACCAGGAAATCCCAATCCGTAGCAAAACTTCTTTTTCCATCAGCCTGGTCGAAGTTCCAAAAGAGCTGACTGAGGTTGTGGTCACGGCGCTTGGCATTAAGCGGGAGTCCAGGAAATTGGGTTATTCTGCCACCTCAGTTCAAACCGATGAGCTGATCAAGAACCGCACTACTAACGTGGGCGAATCCCTCGAAGGCAGGGTAGCAGGTCTGAATATAACACCTCCCGCTGCCGGTGCAGGCGGCAGCAACCAAATTCGCTTGCGTGGACAGGTTGGTTTTTCCGGAGCTGATAATTCACCTCTTATAGTTGTTAATGGCATTCCTTTGGATCAGGACGCCAGGAATGCTGAAGGTGCCGGGCAAATGCGTGACCGTGGAGACAACCTGGCAAACATTAATCCTGATGATATTGAAAGCATGACCGTATTGAAAGGGGCAACCGCTGCGGCGCTTTATGGTTCAAGAGCTGCCCGTGGTGCCATCATCATCACCACTAAGTCTGGTCAAAGAAACCAGGGTATCGGCGTTGATTTTACTTCCAGCTATACAACTTCGAAAGCATTGGATTATATGGATGAAATCCGTCAGGCTGAATATGGCCAGGGGGTAAATGGTGCTAAGTTTACCACTGCAGGCCAGGTTCAGGCCAATGGTCAGTATGGTTGGGGTGCGAAACTGGATGGTGTTCCCACCATTAATTATGATGGGGTAATGAGACCTTACTCTGCCCATACAAGTGAGCTTTTCGATTTCCTGCAAACCGGAACAAACCTTACCAATACACTTGGCATGTCAGGCGGAGGACCGAACGGAAGTTTCAGAGCATCCATCTCGACTACAGATGCCAAGGGTATTGCACCGAGCAATGAATATAAAAGAAGAATTTTCAACGTAGGGATCAACCACAACATCACTAAACAGATCAAACTGCAACTGAACGTTAACTATGCAGATGAAGATTATATTAATCCTCCTCAAATAGGTACGCAGGGTGATGGCATTGTAAATTTCTTTAACAGAATGCCTGTTTCTGTGCCACTTGAGGCTTACAGGGACCATGCATTGGATCCTGTTACAGGAGGAGAATGGAAGACCAATGGATTTTTGGGTACGGTTAACAATCCTTATGTGCCTTTGCTAACCCAGCAGAATTATAAAGAAGATAGAAGCCGTCTTCTCGGAACGTCTACAATACGGTACGATGTGACGAACTGGCTTTATGCGCAAGGCAGGTTCAGTTATGATAATTATAATAGCTTCGTGGAGTCGAATTCGTCCAATGCAACCGGATCTTCCTCACGTTTTGCCACTGATAATGTTACATACAGGGGTAGTTACAATATAAGTAATACCTGGACAACCAATATAAATGCTGATTTTCTTGTCGGCGGCAACAAAGAGTTTGGAAAATTTTCTGTGGATGCCAGTTTTGGCGGAAACACATTGAGATCAGAGTATCATAATACCAGTGAAAGCGCTGATCATTTTACTGTTCCTGATCTGTATACAATTACGAATGGTACAGTTAAAACCGCAAATCCTCTTGGTTTTGGACGTAGCCGCACAAATTCACTTTATGGAATGACCGAATTTGGATGGAATAAAATGGTATATCTGAATGTTACCGGCAGGAATGACTGGTTTTCGGTGTTAAATCCTGAAAATAACAGTAAGTTCTATCCTTCTGTATCCGGTAGTTTTATTTTCTCGGAATTATTAAAGAATGTAAACTGGCTTTCTTATGGTAAACTGAGAGCGTCCTGGGCAAAGGTAGGTAGTGTTGCTGGT
>JBDTPD010000212.1:0-6828 GCA_039932855.1 Chitinophagaceae bacterium
AAGGAGTATTGAAAGCAGTGAAGAATGTAAATGTTACTATTGCTCCGGCATTGCTGGGGTATGATGTAGCTGACCAGACAGGTATCGACCAGATGATGATTGAGTTGGATGGTACCCCTAATAAAGGAAAACTGGGTGCCAATGCATTGCTGGCCGTAAGTATGGCAGTAGCAAAAGCAGCAGCAGAAGAAGCGGCACTTCCACTCTACCGCTATGTCGGTGGTACAAATGCGAAAACATTACCGATCCCGATGATGAATATCCTCAACGGTGGTGCGCATGCTGATAATAAAATAGATTTCCAGGAATTCATGGTAATGCCAATAGGCGCTAACAGTTTCAGTGATGGGCTGCGCTGGGGAGTAGAAATATTTCATGCATTGAAATCAGTGTTGAAGAAAAAAGGATATAGTACCAATGTGGGTGATGAAGGTGGGTTTGCCCCCGATATTCAAAGCAATGAAGAAGCAATTGATACAGTGATGACTGCTATCCAGACAGCTGGTTTCAAAGCAGGCACACAGGTATCTATTGCTATGGATCCTGCGGTAAGTGAAATGTATGATAGCGCTAAAAAAGTTTATCACTTCCATAAATCAGATGGCAAGAAATTGAGTTCAGAAAAAATGGTAGACTTCTGGGCTAATTGGGTAAAAAATTATCCTATCATTTCTATTGAAGATGGTATGGCCGAAGACGATTGGAAAGGCTGGAAATTGATGACTGATAAATTAGGCAGCAAGATACAACTGGTAGGCGATGATCTTTTTGTTACGAATGTAACACGCCTGCAGCAAGGTATTGATACAGGTGTAGGTAATGGCTTGCTGGTAAAAGTAAACCAGATCGGCACTATTACGGAAACGATCAATGCAGTAACACTGGCACAGCACAATGGTTATAATACGATCATGAGCCATCGTAGCGGAGAAACCGAAGATACCACGATTGCTGACCTGGCAGTAGCATTGAATTGCGGACAGATTAAAACTGGTTCAGCTTCACGTACAGATCGTATGGCGAAGTATAATCAGTTGCTTAGAATTGAGGAGCAGTTGGGAAGTTCGGCTGTGTATCCGAAAGGAAAGATCAAGTTTGGTAAGTAAGAGAAGAGAATCAGAAATAAGGAATAAGGCACCTGCCTGCGGCAGGCAGGTGTGAAATGAGAAAGTCAGGAAAACCTGCTTTCTCATTTTTCGTTTATGATGTGCCGCCGTTATCGTAAGATTATTAATCTCAGGTAGAAGGCTGTCTCGTTGAATGATTATTTGCCAGCGTATTCAATTAGCTTTTTTACCACAACTCGTCCCGACCTACGGGATAGGATCAGAAATATAGGTACATATAAGGTTTACTACAATAGAAGCTTGTTTGATATATATATATGTTTCTGTGACCTATATGAAATCTGGTCCGGGACAAGGTTTGTAAAAGCTTACTCATTACTACCCCATATTTAGCTAACCTATAGTAAATCTATTAACAGGACGTAAGATTAACGTAGGATAAACGTAAGATATACGCAGGATAATTATATTTATCTTATATTCATGACTTAATTAACCACTATGGCTAAGATCAATAATGACCTGCTAGATGGTGCCCAGGGCGCAGTAGGTAAGCAACTTGTTTTTCGCGAACGCGGAGGCCAAACCTTTGTCAGCAAATACCCTGACATGAGTAATGTAAAACCTTCAGAAAAACAGTTGAAAGAGAAAGGCAGGTTTGGCGACGCAGTAAGGTTTGCCCAAGGCATTATCAATGACCCGGTCAAAAAAGCTAACTATAAGGTTAAAAAAGGGAAATCAGTTTATCACACTGCCATTAAAGATTACATGGCAGAGAATAAATAACTGATCGCGCTTTCTTAATTCTCCTCCGGAACATCCCAGGGCTTTACATTTATCTTGTCATTTAATACCCTGGAAGATGTAACTCTTCTTAGTTCTGGATCGGATACAATCACGAGGCTACTATCAACTCCAGGCAATTTTGTCTTTATTCCAAAAATTGGTTTGGATTTATTATTTGAACTATTTATGAAAGTTAGCTTAGCCATAGTATCAATTTTATGTAAATGACCATTCATTTTTGTTTTCATAGTTTGTAGATTTTGAATTTTATTTTCGCTTTTTAAAATATGAAACCCCAGGCAGATCAGGTATGGAGCTATTGACAGCAATCCAAACACCATCGCATAATAATAAAATGAACTTTTCCTTATTAAAATCTTTTTGTTTGTTGTCAACCCTTTTTCAAGCTCATCAATATAAGAGCTCTGTAGCAATTTATGAACAGTGCTTTGACTGGTATAAATTCTCTCGTACTGAAGTCTGTACTTTTCATAATATTGCTTAGGTAGTTTTAAATATGCAATTGCAGGCGGAATGATTAGCCGTATCGTGAAAAATAAAGAAACAATGAACAGTATACAAAATACTCCAAAAAATAAATCCATAGCCCAATGCGTTATTTTCTTCTCCGAAATATCCTGAATGATCGGTATCAGAAAAATAACCAGACCCGAATAGATCAGGATAATATGTGTGAGCCCATCTAATACTTTCTCAAAAGCTCTATTATATTGATCAAATCTTTTCTCATTGATCTCAATAATAAAATCCAATTCATAATAATTCTTCTCAGACATACACACAATTCTCAATTACACCCACCTTTTTTCTGAATTCAAATGTAAAATAACTCCTCCTACTATCCATATTATTTACCAACTAAATACCTCACACTTGTATCAGAAAAAAACATTTAAAAATGATGTTTTTCTGATATTGAATTTTTATTCTTTTACCTACACACTTCCAGTGTATTACCTTTGATTAAAATAAATTATTTGCGCAGCGTATTTCTTTATTTAATGTCGGCCCTTTATATAGCAGCCGGCATTAATCACTTCTGGCACGAAGAGTATTATTTACTGATAATGCCGCCATGGCTTCCCTGGCATCATGCATTAGTAGTAATAAGTGGAATTTGTGAGATACTTTTTGGGATACTATTGTTGTTTGTACCAACACGTCGCTTTGCAGCCTGGTGCATCATTTTATTATTGATTGCTGTTTTCCCTGCGAATATTCAGATGCTGATCAATTATAAACAAACAGATGATCCGAAGTTGTGGCTTGCGGTTGTAAGACTACCAATTCAAATATTACTTATTTGGTGGGCCTATAGTTTTACGAAAAATAAATCAGGCTTAAAAAATACCGTTAATTGATTGTGTTTACGTCGACTGATTTCATTGATTCTCTTTTCCACTAACAAATTCTTTAGCCACGGATGCACGGATATCGCCTTCGGCGATAAGATATCCATGCATCCGTGGCTAAAGATTAGTATTCGATCAATAGTTCATAACTGCTATAATAAACCCTTCCCCTAACAATCATCATTTATTTATCCCTCAGGAAAAAACATTTTTTTGATGATGTTTTTCCATTGGAATCGGATAACTGGAAATGTATTTTGCATTCGCGAATTAACAATTAGAAAAAATTTATATCGAGAAAACTGCCTGACGGAGAGCGGGTGAAAGTCCCGTACTTTCAATTCTGATTGTTGGTTCGCAGTACCGTCGGGCTTTTAAAAATTACTTATGCGGATCAACAAAAGTGAGAAGAGGGCCATCATTCGCCGGCCGGATGTGAGGAGTTTAAAGATTCAGCCCAAGATCCGGCTCAATCGATTTAGTACATCAACGGCGCCTGAGATTAAACTGTGTGGGAATTGGTTGGAACAATTAGGATTTCATCATGGTAAGAGAGTGGTTATAACGACGATGAAGGAGCTATTGATTATCAGGTTACAGGCTGACTAATTTTTGAAGCCAGTCGCTGGGCTGGCTTTTATTTCCTTTACACTTTTGTTGACGTTTTGCCGATAGTCTCTTACATCTATAATTTCTCACCAACAACGGTGCAAAAATAAAGCTGATTAAAACTATTACGCAAAGTCATGCGGATAATCAATATCCTGTAGATCCTGCGTCAATTTTTCCCAGTCTTCTAATTTATCCACCAGCGAAAGGACCATGTTTTTTGTTAGCGTAGTTCCCTTGTAAATATCTGTGATCACTTTCAATGAATCGTTTTGGTTTGGAAAATCAATTTCATAATACTCCGTGGCCCAATCCATGTATGTTTGAGGGTTACCATCAAAAATGGCAAGTAAATACTCAGATCCATCTTCGTGATCTGTAATTTCACCAACCGTCCATGTTGCCTCAGTTGCAGTCCATAAGCAGAAGGTTGTTCCGAGTGAGCTAACAGGTTCACCCGAGATAAATTCGTCATAGATACCAGGAAGCCCTTTAGTCAATTCGCTTTTATCCTTTGGAAAATATTCATGGGCCATTCCATTTATCACACATCCATCTTTTCTGAATAAAATAAGCATGTGATCTCCTCCGCCATTTCTCATTTCGAAGCATTCTTCACCATCTGACCATTTTGAATTATAGGAGTAATAACGGTATTGCCATTCCTGCGACATGATAGCGTCTAATACAGAAATTGCTTTGCAAGCTTGTTGCAGTTGTTGCAGCGAAGGCAATAATGAATAATCAGAAGTTGAAATCATGTTCAGATTTTTTCAAAAGGAGTAAAATTAATATCATACCCGTAGGGTTTGTCTTGCGGAGGTTGCAAAGGCTCGGTATCAAAAATTTGAATATCGCCTGTAACCTCAAAACCAATTTTCGTTCCAATACTTTGTATTATTTCAGCAGCTTCTTCATCAGATGATATCCATACTTTAATACCCATAAAAGCAGGACCCGGTCGGCATAAAAATCCTTCTTTCATTTCATTAGCGACTCCTTCAGCAAGTAAGGTTCGATGCTTAAACGCAGTTTGAAGTTTGCCATACCGAAGTTGGAGTTTCCAATTATTTTCCATCTCATTTATATTAATTAGTAATATCGTTTTATATAACAACCCCCACCTGTCTGAAAAAGGTCAACGAAGCGTCCTTTACAAAAGTTTGCATATCTGTTTTCTCGGTAGCGTTTTCATTTGACAATTCTACAACACAAAGAATAGGATTAAACATGAATTGAAATCTGACCCAACATCTGAATCGTCTTTGTGTTGGCAGGTGATCAACAAACTTTATTTCTTCAAAGTTTGAGATGGCCAAACTATCAAATTTAAACCGGCTATTTTCTTTTTTTGCTTCTGAAGTTTCCTTCTTTGGTTTAATTCCGGCATCAGGATTAATCCACTCAGCTATTAATTCAGGATATAAAATCCCCTTTTCAAAAATCACTTTGAATGTATTGTTTGTAAAAGCTTCAATACAATCCTTATCGAATTGATAGAAATTGTCTTTTGTTGTAATCTTTCCTTCGAATACCTGATGTTCTTGCTTAGAATATTTTGTTTTGAAAATTTGTTTAATCTCATGGTTTTCCCAATCACCCTGATTTGCGAAATCCTTTTGCTCTACTTCCTTCTCTTCTGACGTCTTCTGTTTAGTTTGTGTTGTTTGCGCATTTAAGAAAATAGCACATATTAGTAAAATGTACGTAAAAAATGTTCGCATAAATTAATAAGTTCTAGTCGGTGACATTATAAAGTGAATTAGGGCTTGGGGTTCCATAAAGTTCCATTTTCAATTTAGGAAAATAAAAGCCCATCCCAAGGTTTGGAAACCATTGCGGATATACGTTAATAATATCTCTTGAATAATTTTTTTCCCGGGTAATTTTTTCAAAATGTTGATACAGATCTTCATTCATCTGTCGCATAAATATTGTATTCAGGCATATCATGATCTGAATATGTTCTTCATCAGTGATATTTTTGAGTTGTTTGGTTTGTAATAATGCTATGCAATTCTTAATAAGATTATTGAAATCCGATCTGGATATTACACTGGAAGAATCTCTGTTAAAATTAATTTTTTCCAGGAAAACAGTATCTGTCTGAGAGAATGGTTCAAAGATCATTTTAGCAGGTCTGTAGCCTATCTTATTAAAGTATAGTTCAACGTCTGGACAATACCCATAATTATCGGTAATTGAATGATAAGAAAATTGACCATCGCTCTTATTACTATCCCTGACAAAGTAAGGGTTGTCGCCCTTCTCCTTTTCATACTTACCGAAATAAACTCCTGACAGTGGCTGCCCTGTTTGCTTATCAAGCACAATACCTGATGCCTGCTGATCACAAGTGCACGAAGTCAGGATCTGACCAATTAATATTACTAAAAGATATTTTCTCATAAACCGATGAGGTTGTCAAAAACCAACTGATATCCTGAAACACATATCGTGGAAATATTCCTACTTAACGGTTACACTGGTTTTCATTTTAGGATTAGTCGATATGAAGCCTTGTATAGTGTTATCGCTGATTATCATTTCTATATTTCTCCATACTTCCGTTCCTTTACTTCCTTCATAAGTCATATCAAAGGTTACTTTGTCTATGGCATACCTGGTGTTTTCCATTTTTCCAGTTGAACCTACCATTATTAGTTTTTCCAGACCTTCTGCAAATCGTATTACCGCTGTACTATCACTGAATTTCTTACCGATAAATAATTTTAATAAGCTCTCACTGATATCTTCGTACCACATAGGAACAATTCCTATCGCTTTTGATCTGACCGTATCGAATAAGACAAGGCAATATGATTTATTGATATGGTACCCCAAATAATTTGTCAATAATACCTGGTAGAAAGAAAATTCAGGAATCACTTTACTTACTTCCGGGTTATCAATTTTTTGAGGATTTGCCGATTCAGGATAATAAACCCATCGACCGTCTAATGAACTGCTTTGAGGAAAACTGATTTTCAAGG
>JBDTPD010000213.1:0-6798 GCA_039932855.1 Chitinophagaceae bacterium
AAGATGATTCATATCGGAAAAAATACAAAGAGTCGTATTGTATCTAAAGGTATTTCTGCCGGCGTCAGTAATAATAGTTATCGCGGATTGGTGCATGTAGGTAAAAATGCATCGAATGCACGGAATTTTTCTCAATGCGATTCTTTATTACTCGGTGATAAATGCGGCGCACATACATTTCCTTATATAGAAGTAAGAAATAACTCAGCGGTGGTAGAACATGAAGCTACTACTTCCAAGATCGGAGAGGATCAGATATTCTATTGCAATCAACGCGGTATCGATACAGAAACAGCCGTTGCATTGATCATTAACGGTTTTGCAAAAGAAGTCATGAATCAATTACCGATGGAATTTGCGGTGGAAGCGCAGAAGCTGTTGGCTATTAGCTTGGAAGGAAGCGTTGGATAAAGCGAGTAGTAAGTAGGTAGTAGCAAGTAGGATTCCCCACTAGCCACTTACTACTAGCCATTCTCATCAACCAAAATGATATAATTAAACAAAAATAACAATGCTGAAGATTCAGAATTTACATGCAGGTATAGAAGGTAAAGAGATCCTGAAAGGAATTAACCTTGATATAAAACCAGGAGAGGTACATGCGATCATGGGACCAAATGGTTCTGGTAAAAGTACATTGGCTTCTGTACTCGCAGGAAGAAAGGAATATGAAGTATCGAAAGGTACCGTAGAGTTTCTTGGAAAAGATTTATTGGACCTATCTCCTGAAGATCGTGCAGGTGAAGGTGTGTTTCTTGCTTTTCAATACCCGGTAGAGATTCCAGGTTTGAGCACGACCAATTTTATTAAGACAGCCGTCAACGAGATTCGTAAATATCGCGGTCAGGGTACATTGGATGCTGTAGGCTTTCTGAAAATGATGAAAGAGAAAATGGCATTGATGGGTATTGATCAATCATTGCTCAGCCGTCCGTTGAACGAAGGTTTTTCCGGTGGTGAGAAAAAAAGAAATGAAATCTTCCAGATGGCCATGCTGGAGCCAAAGCTTGCTATTCTTGATGAAACAGATTCAGGTCTGGATATCGATGCCATCCGCATTGTCGCGAATGGTGTAGTAAAGCTGCGCAATAAAGACAATGCAATATTAGTCGTTACCCACTATCAGCGTTTACTCGATTATATCGTTCCTGATTTTGTACACGTATTATATAATGGACGTATTGTGAAGTCAGGACCAAAAGAACTGGCGCTGGAACTGGAAGAAAGAGGATATGATTTTATCAAGAGCGAGAATCAGCCGGTAAACGCATAAGGAAGATTAATCAGAAAAATTAACATGAACACGGTGATATATTTTAAAGAACAGTTTGATCAGTTGCAGTCGCGGAACAACGATAGTCTTTGCACGATCAGGCAGGATGCATTTGATCTGTTCAGTAAGCTCGGTATTCCTGCTGCTAAGAATGAAGAATGGAAGTATACGCGCATCAGTGGTTTGTTTAATAAAGAATACCAATCACTGATCGATAGAATACCTGCGTTGACAGCGGCTGATCTGGACGCAGTTCGCTTACCGGGGCATGCGTATGCTAATGAATTGTTTTTTGTAAACGGACAGTTTTCTTTTCGTCATTCAACTATTCGTTCTGCCAGTCTTGTAGTATTACCACTGGAAGAAGCAATAAAACATGAATACAAAGAGATCGTTGAGAAACATCTTGGCCATAGTAGCCAATATTTGAAAGATGGCATTAATGCATTGAACATGGCGTTTGTACAGGGTGGTATTTTTATCCATGTTGCGAAAGGAAAGACACCTGAGCATCCTGTATACATTTATAATATTATCGATTCACGTACCTCCAATATTTTCTCACAACCGCGCAGTTTGGTTCACGTTGCGCAAAATGCAACGTTGCAGATAGCAGAGACATTTGCTACCATTGGTTCGCAAGAAAGTTTTACCAACCAGGTTATGGAGATCGTTGTAGAGCAGGATGCGAATGTGGAGTATTATAAAATTCAGAATGACGCGGCGCATACCAACCAGGTAAGTACCACACATATCCGCCAGATTGGTAAAAGCTATACACATGCAGTGACGATTTCTTTGAACGGTAATATTGTTCGTAACAACAGCAATGTGGTCATGGAAGCAGAACGTTGCGAGGCACATTTATATGGATTATATTTTCAACGTGGACAAAGTCATATCGACAATCATACCGTTGTTGATAATGTAGCGCCGAATTGTTACAGCAATGAATTGTATAAAGGAATGATGGATGAAAAGTCGACCGGTGTATTCAATGGAAAAATATTTGTAAGACAACCGGCCCAAAAAACAAATGCTTATCAATCCAATAAAAATATATTGTTATCAAATGATGCCAGCGTGAATACAAAACCACAGCTGGAGATCTTTGCTGATGATGTAAAATGTTCACATGGATGTACAGTAGGACAGCTTGATGAAGAAGGTCTTTTCTATTTACAATCAAGAGGTATTCCCGAAAAAATTGCCAAATCATTATTGCTTCACGGTTTTGCAATTGATATCCTGGAAAAAATTAAGATAGCGCCTATTCGTCAGCATGTGGATGAACTTATTTCCCAACGATTAGAACTATTATAACATGACAGAAACAGCTACGATACCACAAGTGCTCGATATAGAGGCCATCCGGCAACAGTTTCCGGTACTGAACAGGGAAGTGAAAGGAAAACAATTAGTGTACCTGGATAATGCGGCCACTTCACAGAAACCGCAGGTAGTGATCGATGCGCTGGTTAATTATTACACAGGATACAATGCTAATATTCATCGTGGCATACATACACTGGCAGAAGAAGCCACTGCAGCATTTGAAGCTACACGCGATGCAGTAAAGCAATTTATAAATGCTAATGCCAGGGAAGAGATCATTTTTACGAGAGGAACAACAGAAGGAATTAATCTTGTTGCTTATACCTGGGGAAGGCAAAATATTCAAAAGGGTGATGAGATCATTATTTCTGCCATGGAACACCATTCCAACATCGTCCCCTGGCAGATCCTATGCGAAGAAAAAGGCGCTGTATTGAAAGTGATCCCTATCAATGATCAGGGCGAACTGTTGATGGATGAATATAAAAAACTACTGGGTCCTAAAACCAAACTCGTTTCCATTGTTCATGTCTCTAATGCAATGGGTACCGTTAATCCCGTTAAGCAGATCATTGACCTGGCACATGCAAAGAATGCTGTAGTGTTAGTAGATGGCGCACAATCAAGCGTACACCTGGATATCGATGTGCAGGAAATGGATTGTGATTTCTTTGCTTTCTCTTCTCATAAAGTATATGGTCCTACCGGTGTTGGTGTTTTATATGGAAAAAGAGCATTGCTGGAAAGTATGCCTCCGTTCCAGGGCGGTGGTGAAATGATCAAAGAAGTGACGTTTGAAAAAACTACTTACGCTGATCTTCCTTATAAGTTTGAAGCAGGCACACCGAATATTGCTGATACGATCGCATTTAAAGCAGCGCTTGATTTTGTAAATACACTTGGGAAAGACAAGATCCGTCAGCATGAAAATGAATTATTACAATATGCAACTGCTGAATTGAAACAGATACCAGGATTACGCATTATTGGAGAAGCTGCGGAGAAAGTAAGTGTGATCTCTTTTGTCATTGATAATATTCACCCGCAGGATGTTGGTATTTTATTAGATAATCGTGGTATTGCTGTGCGTACAGGGCACCATTGTGCTGCGCCATTGATGGAACGCTGTGGAATTACCGGTACATCGAGAGCTTCTTTTGCTGTATATAATACAAAAGAAGAAGTTGATCAGTTAGTGATCGGTGTAAAGAAAGTAATTAAGATGTTATCATAAGGAAATGGATAAACAGCAGACCATACAGGAAACGGAGCAGGAGATCATTGATGAATTTTCCTTGTTTGATTCATGGGATGATAAGTATGAATATATCATTGATCTTGGAAAAAAATTAGAACCGCTCGATGCGAAATATAAAGTAGATGAGAATAAAGTAAGGGGTTGTCAATCTACTGTATGGCTGATAGCCGAATTTAAAGAGGGAAAGATCTTTTTCAAGGCGGAGAGTGATGCGATAATAGTAAAAGGACTGATCAGTATGCTCATCAGAGTATTATCTGGTCATACACCGGATGACATTATTAGCGCACAATTGAATTTCATTCAGCAAATAGGAATGACCGCTCACCTCGCCCAAACCAGGGCAAATGGATTGCTGGCGATGGTAAAGCAGATGAAAAATTATGCGCTGGCATTTAAAGTAAAAACACAATATCAGTAGATATGGATACAGAAGAATTGAAACAAAAGGTGATTGAATGTTTGCAGGGTATCTACGATCCGGAGATACCTGTGAATATTTATGAATTGGGATTGATCTATGAAATATCTGTGCTGCCCGTTAATAATGTGCAGATTGTAATGACACTGACCTCACCGGCATGTCCGGCGGCACAATCATTACCAATAGAGATAGATCAGAAAGTAAAACAGATACAGGGTGTAAATGATGTACACGTAGCTGTCACATGGACGCCGACATGGGACAGGAGTATGATGTCGGAAGCGGCACAACTGGAACTCGGTATGCTTTGAAACAATCAATACAACAATCATGAAAATAACCTCACAGGAAGAATATGGCTTACGGGTGCTGATACGTATCGCCGCTTGTAAAGATGTGGAAGGAATGAGTATTCCTCAGTTGAGTGAAGCAGAAGGATTGACCAGTCACTATATCGCCAAGTTGGCGCGTATTCTGCGGATGGGTAAGATCATTAATAGTACGCCGGGACATAAAGGAGGTTATGTATTGGCAAGACCTGCGAAAGAAATAAAAATTAAAGAGGTATTGAAAGTATTAGGTGGTGTCATGTTCGATAAAGAATTCTGTGGACTGCATTCAGGCGCCATGAAATTATGTACCAACTCCGTTGATTGTTCCGCCCGCTCACTCTGGCAAATGATCCAATTCACCGTTGATCAGTTATTGGATAAAGTAACCCTGAATGACCTGGTAAATACAGAGAAAGGATCGATTGATATTCTTAAAAATATTTTGGAACAGAATCGAATAGCGGCGGTACCGGTTAGAGCAAGCTATTAGCTGTTAGCTCTTAGTTTTTAGCTCTTAGTGAATATCTTAAAATACTAAATATAAAAGCCTTCATAGCTGGAGACTTTTTATATTTTCAAATTATTTTACTGCCAGAACTAACAGCTAATAGCTAAAAACTCTCTAATCAGTTTATAGCAGAAACAGGGGAGATATTCACTGTTGTGCCGCCTTCGTCACTGGGATGCCATTCTATTTCCCAACCAGCTTCTGATACTCTATCGTGCATATTCAACAGGCCATTTCCGCCGACCGAGCTTTCATTGCTATGTTGCAGACCAATTCCATCATCTTCTACCTGTACGTTCCAGCCATTATCACCCGAGACCTTTACTACAATATTTTTACCCTGGCTGTGCTTTAATGAATTGATGATCGCTTCCTGCACTACACGATACAAATGAAATGCCTGGGCAGAGGGGAGCAGGTAATCAGTTTCAATCTTCTCGTCCGTTTCAATATGAATATCAGGGTAACCTTTCCGGATACGATTGATAAAGACTTTGATCCGGTCACTGATAGCCGTAAGGGGCAATGCATCTTTCTTGAGTACCCAGGTAGTATCGTTCAACTCAGAGATAATAGCATTAGAGTTCTTTTTCAATTCATTCAGCGCATCTTTATTTTCTTCTTCATTATATACTTGCAGGTAACTGATATTAGAGGCCATGGAAGCGGCATAGGCGCCAAGATTATCATGAAGATCGGCAGCTATCTGTTTACGTTCCTGTTCTTCTGCGTCTTTCATTGCTTGTGCAGATAACACTTTTTCTTTTTCAATAGCAGCCAGCATGGTTAATTGTTGCCTGCGTTTATAATATTTAAAACCCAGCCAGCTCAGAATGCCCGCCATCAGCGTAAACAAAGCGACGGCGAAGAGCCAGTAATTTTTCTTTGTGAGGGTTAATTGTTGCTGGGTGATTGTTTTTTCTTTCCTGCGTGCTTCATAAGAAGAAGCCAGGTCTGCCAGCATTTTGGATGAATTGATATTGTGTAATGAATCTTTCAATACAATGATCGATTCGAGTACTTTGCCATATTCTTCCTGGTTACCTGCAGCTTTATAATTTTCTGCCAATGATTTATAGATCATGAGTAGTTGCAATGGCAATCCCATTCTGCGTGCAATGGCAACGCCTTCCAGGCATAAAGCAATTTCTTTCTGGGGTTGTGTAGCTGTATTCAGTGCAAGGTTGTTCAACCCGAGAATGGCGGAGAGTTTTTTATCATCACTGGTAGTAGTATCGATGATATGGCGCAGGCTGTCAACAGCTTTTGTTTGACATAAACAAGGAATTCCCTGGATCATTAATCCGATGAAAGCTATAATCAGTCCCGGTCGTCTCATGTGGTGTGCTGGCAGTTGAGGGTTGCAAATAAAATTCAAAATACCCAATTAATCGTTTTCTGCAAACAATAAGTTTCCTACTGCACATATGTATGGTATGACCGCCTGGCAAAGGCGTTTTTATACAGAAGTCACGAACCGGTTGATTTCGACCACCTTAATTTCTCATGGTCGTCCGTCAGGGGCCCCGTTTTTACGGAGTTTTTTTTTGCCGGTAAGGCGGTAAGACGATAAGGAACGTTTCTTACCGCCTTACCGGCAAAAAGTATTAAAAAGATAAATACTATTAGTTAGATTGTTAAAATTCATTTGTCATAGCATATTGTCCA
>JBDTPD010000214.1:0-6792 GCA_039932855.1 Chitinophagaceae bacterium
CGTACTTATGAATATTATTCGGAAGATCCGTTTTTAAATTCACAGCTTGCTGTGAATACAGTAAAAGGAATGCAAAGCCAACATATTGCTGCCTGTGTCAAGCATTACGCGCTGAACAACCAGGAAACCGATCGCGGTATGGTCAATGTGCAGATCAGTGAAAGAGCGATGCGTGAAATCTATTTGCCTGCATTCAGGGCTTCTATCGAAGAAGGAAATGCATGGACGATCATGTCTGCTTATAATAAAGTGCTGGGTGACTGGTGTTCGGAAAATAATTACCTGCTGAATACTATATTAAGAGGAGAGTGGAAGTTTAAAGGCATTGTTATTTCGGATTGGGGTGGCACGCATAGCACTGTAAAAGCGGCTAACAACGGACTGGATGTAGAAATGGGATCGAGGCCGCCTTATAATCATTATTATTTTGCCAACCCGTTACTCGATTCTGTAAAAGCGGGTAAAGTAAGTGAGCAGACGATCGATGAAAAAGTAAAACGAATCCTTTGGGTAGTATATAATACTTCGCTTTACAAGAACAGGCCCAAAGGATCCATCAATACACCGGAGCACAGCAAGATCATATACTACATCGCGGGAGAATCCATTGTGCTCCTGAAAAATGAAAAGCACCTGTTACCATTACAGGCAGCAACTATTAAAAGTATAGCTGTGATCGGAGACAATGCTACGCACACCTTTCATCTCGGTGGATTTGGTGCCGGTGTAAAAGCACGATACGAGATCACGGCGCTGCAGGGGTTGCAAAATGCATTGGGCAAAACAGTGGACATACAAGTTGCCAAAGGTTATAATGCGCCGGAAACCAATTATGCGAAAAAAAATAATATCGATACTGATAAGCCGGACAGTGCATTGATAGCAGAAGCTGTCACTATCGCCAAAGCCTGTGATATCGCGATATTATTTATTGGTGGTAACCGCGATTATGAAAGCGAAAGCCGGGACAGAAAAGATCTGAAGCTACCCTTTGGTGAACAGGCGCTTGTCGATGCTGTCACTGCTGCTAATCCGAATACGATCGTCGTTGTCATTGGCGGAGCACCTTATGATTTGAATAGGATCAATAAGAACAATCATACTATTGTATGGTCATGGTACAATGGATCAGAAGGTGGTCATGCGCTGGCAGATGTGCTGACCGGTAAAATAAATCCTTCAGGTAAGCTTCCGTTTACATTCCCGGTGTCACTGGATGAATCACCAGCTCATTACCTGCATACATTTCCCGGAGAAAATCTTACGGCTGATTACAAAGAAGGCATATTGGTCGGGTATCGCTGGTATGATACAAAGAAGATCGCGCCTTTATATCCGTTTGGTTATGGCCTGTCATACACTGATTTCAGCTACGCTGATTTGCATTGCAATAAAAAAACCTATGCAGGTAATGAAACGATGACTATTGCTGTTAAAGTAAAAAATACAGGTAGGGTTACCGGTCAGGAAACTGTGCAGGTTTATGTGAGTAAAACCGGTTCAGTAGTAGAGCGGGCTGATAAAGAATTAAAGGCTTTCGAAAAAGTAATGATAGCAGCGGGGCAGGAGGTGACAGTTTTATTGAAAATTCCTATAAAGGACCTGGCGTATTACGATGAGAAAAGCAATAAATGGGTGGTGGAGACAGGTGAGTATCTGTTAAAGGTAGGTTCATCGGCTGGTGAAATAAAGGCTAACGAAAACTTTACCGTTAAATAGTATTCGGCATTATATCCAGACAGGATTACAAGAACTCCACTGAAAAGTGGAGTTTTTTGTGCCTATACCTGAGATGGATCGGGATCGGAATGAAACACGTTGCAATACATTCAGGCAAATTGCGTTTTCCTGATTCAATCACTCAATTAATGAAATACATCCTTCTTTGCTTTTATCTATTCTTGTGCGATTTTATTGTTGTCGGACAGATAAGCTTAAGGAATCCACAAATCTGTCATGATCGTGATAATTATTTGAAATGTTACAATGACGGAACATATATCCTGACTTTTGAAAAGGGAAACTTTAAAGAATTTAAGACATCTGATTCGTCTTTCAATTATTCAGACTTAAACAAAATAATTACATTTCATCATATAACACATAACCTTTACTCCATATCGATTGACACCATTCAGATAATATTACTGCCTAAATCTATTTTATTGAAAAAAGGTAAGTCGACACTTGAAATTTCCTCAATTGAAAATATTTTTCAGGAGACCATAAAAGATTATGAAGTGTCAACTTATTCAGTAAATAATGTCATTCGCGGGCTTGGCTTTTATGCTAACGATAATTATTATGAAGTAGAAGTATGGAGTTTTGAAAAGGCCTGGGAGTGGAATATATTTCTTAGAGAACCACCCAGATGGTTGGGAATCTTTTACAATGGGTTTAAAAAAAATCGCATTGACAGGATTATGATCTCAGATGATAGTCTACGATGTGGGATGGCAATTTCAATGACTTTTAGATCATTAAAAAAACTCTGGCAATTAGAAACCTTTTATGCTGAAACTATACATACAGATAAAGGAGATTTAAGAAGACAGCTTTCCATTGACAATAGCTATCATTATATCTATCGAAAAAATGGTAAATTGAAATCCTGGGCAGCTAATGGAGAGCCAAAAGTTTGTACATGTGAATAATGATAAATGCGTCAAAACTCCGGATTTTACCGTTTAAAAACTCCGTTTGACAGGTCAATAGAATCAGATTTAGAAGCACATTAAACCTAACAAATGGGCACCTCAGTATTATCCGCGACATGGACCTGACATTTAAGTTTTTCTTCAGACATGAAAGAAGTGAAAGCATATTATTCAGGATTTAGAAGTATTTCTTGTTCAGTGGTATCTTACGCATTTAAGTTTTCGAAATTGGGGATCATATAAACGATATTAATTTGTTTCCCTATCGATTGTAAAATAATAACGGAGAACGTTAGTAATAACAAAAGAAAATGCAGAAAGTCTTTTTCATGTTTGATTGTCAAATATCAATAAAAAAGCCATTCAGTGTGTGAATGGCTTATGCAGATTTTTTAAAAGCATTATTTCGGGATTTTCATACCCTTTAAATCCTTATTTGCTTGTGCTACTTTTTCGGACGCCATGTTATTTATATCAATCTTATCGAGTCTTTTATCTATTATAAGATTGAATTTGTAATCAAACAAACTCTTCTTTTTCTTTACTTTCTTTTTCATATTTCTAAATTAAACTATTTTCTTTTAATCAGAAATCCCTTGGCCTGTATATTTTTCTTGAACGGAGTAAAATCAAGTTCATTTTCTGTCTTTACCATGATCTCGAACTTCTCACTCAACTTTTCGAAATTCACACTAATTGCCATTCTATAAAGTCTTGTTCTTTCTTTAGTACTCCCACTAAAATATATCAGTCTATCGGGATATTTAATTGTATAAATGTCAATTGCCTTCACAATAGTCGCCAAGATTTTATCTCTGTCATCATTATTGCTAATGGAATAATAATTGAGTTTCCCGTTTTTATCAATATCTCCGAATTCCAAATTATATACCATTTGCACTTTTGTTGGCATAAACATAATTCCTTTTAAAATGTTACCATTCTTGCCAATACTTTTAAACTCAAATATCTGATAATCACTTCTGGCTTTGAGATCAGAGTAAACTTCATATTCCATCCTTCAAATAAAACATGACCCCGTTTCTTCACAAAGTGATTTTAAACTTGAAAAAATGTTTTTTCCTGAAATGATTGGTGGAAAAAACAATAATGCGGAGTAGGATAATTCTTACAAGTATTTTACCGATTGCTATTTCTCAAAAAAGTCAATCCCGCAATAGCCGCCAGGAACGATGCCAGCAGAATACTCATTTTAGAAGAGGCGATCATACTTTGATCTGTAAATGCAAGATTGGTAATAAAAATACTCATGGTAAATCCAATACCACCCAACAATGAAATACCAATTACATGCTTCCAGTTAAGATCGGACGATAACGTTGCGATCCTGAATTTAACCGCTAAAAATGAAATACAGAAGATGCCGATAAATTTACCAATGATCAATCCGGCAATAATTCCAAGTGAATTGTGATTGACAAGATTGCCAGTAATATCTGCCGGAAAAATAATAGCTGTATTAGCTAATGCAAACACCGGTAAAATAATAAAGGCCACCGGGTAATGCAGGAAATGCTGAACTTTCTCAGAAATATTTTTACCCTCTTTATCAAATGGTATTGCGAAAGCCAGCAGTACACCGGCGATACTGGCATGAACGCCTGATTTGAGCATGCAGTACCACATGATCAAACCGCCTACCAGGTAAACAGGAAGCAGGCGCATCTTTTTTTTGCCAAGTATAAAAAGAATGAGAAAGACCGCAATCGCTACTGAAAAGTAAATGAGTGAAAAGCCTTTTGTATAAAACACACCAATAACAGTGATCGCTCCAAGATCATCGATAATCGCTAATGCTGTCAGAAATATTTTTAATGAAACGGGTATCTTGTTACCTGCCAATGAAAGTATGCCAAGTGCAAAGGCAATATCTGTTGCCATTGGAATACCAAATCCTGCCTGTGCATCTGTACCCTTATTGAAAATAAAATGAATAAGCGCAGGAAAAATCATTCCACCAAGAGCTGCCAGGATAGGGAGCAATGCATTCTTAAAACTGGATAATTCTCCTATATAAAGTTCTCTTTCTATTTCCAATCCCACCAATAAAAAGAAAATCGCCATCAAGCCATCATTGATCCAATGTTCGATGCTATAATCTAACGAGATACCTGCAAAAGAAAGATCAATATGCCTGTGCCAGAAATGGAGATAACTTTCTCCAATAGCGCTGTTAGCAATGATCAGTGAAATGATCGTGCAGCCGATCAATACAAATCCGCCGGTTCTCTCACTTTGGAAAAAATGCTTGAATAAATCAAGTTTAGATTTCATGAATGTGAAGATAAGTAATGTGGAGAGAGTAGTGGTTAGCTTTCAGTTATTAGCTGTTAGGCTTAGTAAAAATGGCCGGACTATTATTAATAATGCCGGAATGATTTTTATATTTTAAATTAGATTTCTTTTAGCACCATTAATAAATGTATGGCCATGATCGGAAGATATTTCTTAGGCGGATTAGTTTTTGGTTGTTTCCTTGTTAGTTGTAATAATAATAAAGCCGATGAGACCGTAATCGCAGATAATATACGGATAGAGAAATTTGAACCAGCTGATGGAAAAGTCATTCTATTCGTTGGACAGGAACTGGAAGCCATTGGTGGTATGGATAAATATAATGACGGCTACTTCGACTATTTTCCTGCTGCCGCATCAATGATTTTGAAATCAGATTACCTACACTAATACTTTTTTATAATTTTTACCAGCATCTCCGTAATAATTTTAAATCCTTTTTCAGAAGGATGTAATCCATCATAAGTAATATCCATCGCATCGACAGGGTAGGGGTATTCATCTTTTTCAGGATTGAAAGGAATAGAAGTATAGTCGGGCCATGGATAGTTTTTATACTCACCAGTCTGCGGATCTTTTAATCGTTTATATTTTACCAGGTTCTCCACTGACATTCCTTTCTTGTGATACAAGTCTACCACCGGTACATGCTCATAGTCTGCAATGCTATCGACAGCATCGGCAAATTTTTCCAGTAGTTGCCCATTCTTATCTTTATAAGAACCCCACGCATTGTTTTTCATGTTATTGATATAAACAAAATCGCCACGTTGCATTGGAGTGATCAAAATGATCTTAGCGTCTTTATTCAGACTATGAAGTTTGTCAATAATAATACGGAAAGCACCATAGACAGTGCCATGCCCTGTATTGTTTTTATAATCATTAAAAGTGCCCAGTGATCCACCGTGCCACCAATCATTGGTGCCGAGAAAAACAGAATATACATCCGCCTTTGCCAATCCTAATTTTTCAATTGAATCAGCAATGCGTACTGCTGTCCAGCCATTATGTCCCTGGTTGGTAAAACTTATATTCGGCAACTTTTCTTTTACCATTGCCATATAGCCTTTGGTTATGCGATTGCCTGTTTCATTCGGATGATCATTCAAATAAGTGATCGAATCGCCAATAGCTACCCAGGTTATTTCTTTTTTCTTAAATGAAGAGATAATGATAACAGGTACCAGTAAGAATAATAATTTCTTCATGATAGTCATTTAAAAATTAGTACGTCGTCCTCCGCGTGGCGCCCCGCCGCTATTTTTTGGTCTATTAATGTTATTGCTATTGCGTACGCCTCCGGCAAATTTTTGCATCCTGAAGTTAAAGGAAAGAAGGAAATAACGGGCGAGTCGGTTGTTACGACTGTCGGTAATAGTTGTTTCGTTGATAGTACGCGTAATGCCGGTATTCTGGTTAAACAAATCGTATCCCTGCAATTTGAGCGTTGCACGTTTATTTTTTAAGAACCTGTATTCCGTGTATACATTAAGAATAACCGGGTTACTGTTTACACTACTGCTGAATCCGTAATTGATCGTTTTGCTGAAGTCGTAACCAAGTGTCAAATCTTTAAAGAAATAATTTTTACCACTAATACCAATATTCAATGTTTTTGCTTTGGTGATATTGGTAAATTCTGAGTAACGCGTAACTGTTCTGTAAATAGTATAGCCAACATTGACCGATGCATCTACAATATTTTCCAGGTCGAGGCGGAGAGAAGTAGAGGGACGCAGATTCAGGTTGTTTCCCTTTGTCCGCTGGTTATCGGTAAAAGAAATATTGTTGTTATAATTTCCGTTGAATGCAAGCG
>JBDTPD010000215.1:0-6766 GCA_039932855.1 Chitinophagaceae bacterium
CAACCCCGCACTTAGTCCATTATCATTTATCTTTAGCCGGTTAAATTTATTTTTATGAAGAAACTTTTTTCTATACTGCTTATGTCCGTTACCCTCCTGTCAAATGCTCAATTAAAATATCCCGCTACTAAAAAAGAAGTTGTCGTTGATGATTACCACGGTACCAAAATCGAAGATCCATACCGCTGGCTCGAAGATGATCATAGCGAGGCGACCAAAGAATGGGTGAAAGAGGAAAATGCTGTCACCTTCGGGTATCTCGCGACCATTCCTTTCCGCGATGCGATCCGCAAACGACTGGAAGCATTATGGAACTATCCGAAATATTCTTCCCCATTTAAAAAAGGCGAGTATTATTATTTCTTTAAAAATGAAGGTTTGCAAAATCAGGCCATACTTTATCGTCAGAAAGGAATGAATGGAGAACCAGAAGAATTTTTAAATCCAAATACATTAAGTAAAACCGGTGTCGCTGCATTGGGTGGTTACAATTTCAGTAAGAATAATAAATACATGGCCTACTCAATTTCCGTTGCAGGAAGCGATTGGCAGGAAGTATTTGTAATGGAAACCGAGACAAAGAAAATGCTGGAAGATAAAATTGAATGGACAAAATTCAGCAGCTATAGCTGGAAGGGTGATGAAGGATTTTATTACAGCGCCTATGACAAACCAGATGAAACATCGAAGCTGGTCAAACAAAATCAGTTTCATAAAGTATATTATCATAAACTCGGTACCACGCAGGATAAAGATCAATTGGTGTATGAAGATAAAAAGCATCCGCTTCGTTACCATGGTGCCGGACTCACCGAAGACCAGCGTTTCCTGATCTTATCCGTATCTGAAGGAACAAGTGGCGGTGAAATATGGTATAAGGATATGAAAAATCCTGCGCAGAAAGAATGGTCAATATTGGTTCCTGGTTTCAGCACCGAACCATCGGTGATCGACAATAATGGTGATAAAATACTAATTCGCACCAATGATGGCGCACAGAATTATAAAGTAGTGCTCGTTGATCCAAAAGATACACGTAAAGAAAAATGGAAAACGATCATTCCTGAAAAATCAGAAGCATTGCAATCTGTAGCAACGGGCGGTGGTTTTTTATTTGCAGAATATTTGAAAGATGCGGCTACCAAAGTTTATCAATACACGTATGACGGACAACTGGTACGTGAGATCACAATGCCAGGTATTGGTACAGCAAGTGGTTTCGGTGGCGATAAACCCGATAAAGAATTTTTCTACACTTATACTTCATTTGCTACTCCGCCAACTATTTTCAAATACGATATTGCAACGGGCACATCGACTGTATTCCGTAAAACATTGGTATCAATCAATACGGATAATTTTGTAACAGAACAGGTATTCTTTCCAAGCAAAGATGGTACGCAGGTGCCTGTATTTCTTACTTATAAAAAAGGAATGGAACGCAATGGCAATAATCCTGTGCTGATCTACGGCTATGGTGGATTTAATATTGCGGTAACGCCTGGTTTCAGTATCAGTAATGCTTTCTTCGTGGAGCAAGGCGGTATTTATGCTGTTGTGAATCTTCGTGGTGGTAGCGAGTATGGAGAAAAATGGCACCATGCAGGTATGCTCGGGAAAAAACAAAATGTATTTGATGATTTCATTGGCGCTGCTGAATATTTAATTAAAAAGAATTATACCAACTCATCAAAGATTGCTATTCGTGGTGGTAGTAATGGTGGTTTATTGGTTGGTGCCGCCATGACTCAACGTCCCGAACTTTTCAAAGTAGCCTTACCAGCGGTTGGTGTAATGGATATGCTTCGCTTTCATAAATTCACTGTAGGATGGGGATGGACAGTTGAATATGGAAGCTCAGATTCTGCCAGCCAGTTTCCTTATTTGTATAGGTATTCTCCTTATCATAATCTCAAGAAAGGGATAAAATATCCTGCTACATTGGTTACTACCGCAGATCATGATGATCGCGTGGTGCCTGCACACTCATTCAAGTTTGCAGCGCGTTTACAGGAAGATAATGGCAGCGATAATCCTGTACTCATCCGTATAGATACAGATGCGGGACATGGTGCAGGAAAACCAACCAGTAAAATGATTGATGAAGCAGCTGATGTCTGGAGTTTTGTTATGCAAAATCTCGGAATGACATACGATCTTTCTGCTGGTAAGAGTGTTCCTACCAATGAAACAAGAGAAATGCGCAAATCAGCAACACCACCAGAAAAACCAAAAGGATTCTGATGAAAGTATTGGTGACCGGTGCGAATGGTTTCTTAGGCTACTATCTCGTTGAACAGCTATTGCAAAAAGGATATACCGTTATTGCAACGGGGAAAGGAAAATGTCGTTTACCATTTACTTCGCAGCCGGCATTTATATATGCAATGATGGATTTCACTGATCCATTTTCAGTACATGATGTATTTGAAAAATATCAACCGGAGATAGTTGTGCATGCAGGCGCGATAAGTAAACCAGATGAATGTGAGACCAATCAATGGCAGGCGTATATTGTCAATGTTGAATCGACCGTAACATTGCTTGTCAATGCAGCTGAACAAAAAGCCTTTTTCGTTTTTATCTCCACTGATTTTGTTTTTGATGGTGAAAAAGGAATGTATACAGAAAATGATGAGCCTGACCCTGTAAATTATTATGGCAAGACAAAACTGGAAGCAGAAGAATTGGTAGCAGATTATGAATTTGGCTGGTCCATTGTAAGAACAGTACTTGTATATGGTAAACCTGCTTCCGGCCGTACTAATATTCTCACTATCGTAAAAGATAAACTGGAAAAAGGAGAAGAGTACAAAGTAGTAGATGACCAGGTAAGAACACCTACTTATGTAGAAGATCTCGCTGCTGGTATTGTATCTATTATAGATAAAAAAGCAACCGGCATTTATCATTTATCAGGCGATGAAATAATGACGCCCTACCAGATGGCAATTAAAGCGGCTGAATATCTTCAATTGAATACTTCACTGATCAAACGGGTAACCGCGGCTGATTTTTCTCAACCAGCAAAGCGACCGGCGAAGACAGGGTTTGTAATTGAGAAAGCGAGAAAGGAGTTGGGGTATAAGCCGATTTCTTTTGAAGAGGGATTGAAGAAAACCTTTGAATGATTGTCTGAACTGGGATTTGTGAGATTAATGGGATTTTTAGGATAGTGATTTATAATTCAAGTATTACTATTCTATCAAAGATAAATGATCGATATTGAAACTGTACAAATAGTATTAAACTCATTTTCCCAAAAATCCCATTAATCTTCCCAAATCCCGGTTCAGACAATCAAAAACTAAAACTCACCCCACCTTTCAAATACCTCGGTGTTCCCGGTGTATAATGTATCTCCGAAATAGCATCCGGTTCATTCTGTAATCTTGACTCAGTATCAAACTGCGCCTCTCTCCATTTACGATTGAATGCATTTTCAACAGAAGCAAAGACATCAAAACTTTTCCAATGATAACCGATAACTACATCGGTAATAAAATATCCCTGCGCTGTTATCGAATAATCTTCGTTGGCTGGACGATGATCGATAAAGCGATAACGAAGTGAACCATGCAAGCCATCTTTTAATTTAACTGTCAATCCACCAATGCTGGTAAATGACGGTGCCAATGGTACATAGTTTTCTCCCTTTGCTTCCCCAATTGCTCTTGCACGGGTAAGGTTGACATCTGCATCAGCAAACAACCAACTTAACACCTGGTACCTCGCAGAGAAATCAATACCCATTCTTCTTGTCTTACCACTTGGTTCTACCACGCCCTCATCACCGACATACACAAATTCCTGTTCGGAGTATAAATGCCAGAGTGTAGTTTTCAGAACCAGTTTCCTGATAGGCTTGATGATGATGCCAAGATCAGTGCCGTATACTTTTGGTAAGATATTTTTTGCTTCGTTATTCAATATTACGCGTGTGTCGTTCGAGTGAAAACCAACACCATTATTCAGATATAGTTTAACTGTTGCAGAAGGACTGTAACTAAAATTCAACTTCGGACTAAGAATACCACGTGTCTGGTGACGAAAATTAGTTTCGCCTGCTAATGAATTTCTATATCCAAATGTGAAAAAGTCATAACGAAAACCTCCATCAATAGTGAACTTGTTACTTAGGTTCAGTTGCTGGTTCCAGTAAGCAAAAGCATTTCCTTCATTGATATCTCCTTTTTCAAACGATTCGATAAACTCTCTTTTTACTACATGATTCAGGGCGATATCGTTGATGTTGTCATAACGGAACCCGGCGCCGAGATCAGTCACTGTCTTCTTATTACCCAGCATCCACGCTTTTGATGCTGTAGTAGTATAGCCATAAATATTCCTGCTTTCACGCTGATTGATCTCGTCGCCATGGACCGGGTCTTTCAGGAAAAAAGTAAAATCTGAGTATAAGTTGAAATGATAATTGATATAATAGAATTGGTCAGTCGTTTTCCAATTGCTGTTCCATTGTTTGTTAAAGCGGATATTGAAATTGGTACGACTGGTATTTCCTCCTTCGCTATTATCGATCGATCCAAAGCGCGGGATAACGCCTGCTTTCACAGCACGATCAGGAACCTGGCCCGATGCATCCCATTTACTATCAAAAGTAGAAAGTGATACAGTGAGTTGCGATTGATTGCCAAACCAGGCATTATATTTCCCCATTACATTGAAACGATGGAAATTTTGAGGATTATCAAAATAGCTGTCGCTGGTAAAATATTCTGATGCAACATAGAATTGTTGCTTTGGTTTTTCAGATTCGTTATTAAATAGTTTGAATAGGCCAGCGTAACGTTGTGTATTAAAATCCCCGGCTTCTGCTTTGATACTGTTATTGCTGATAAAATCTTTTGTACGGAAATCAACAAAGCCCGCTGTTGCCAGGTTTCCTTTCTCTGCATTATAAGGCCCCATTTCAAAAGTTACCTTCTCGATAGTCTCAGGAATAACAAAATGCAGATCGGCATATCCTTGCCCATGTGCATGACTCAGCATATTCACCGGCATACCATCTACACTAAGATTGATATCTGTGCCATGATCTATGTCATAACCGCGTAAGAATATTTGCTCTGCTTTACCACCACCAGCATGTTGTGCAATAAATACCCCGGGTACAATTCGTAAGATATCTTGTGAAGTATTCACAGGACGAAGCATGATGTCTACCTGGCTGAGAGTATTGAGACCAATATTTTTCTTCGTATCAACCCTTACTTCGGAAAGATCAAGATCCGACTTTCTCATTTGTACTGTAACAGATGATACGAGATTTGGTTTTACTTCTATTGAAACGATCTCTGTGCGATAGCCAATATGTGATGCTATCAATTCATATTCTCCGGCTGCAAGATCTGTAAAGCGAAAAGAACCGAATGCATCAGTATTATCTCCTGCTTTATCAGATTTAAGATTGATACTCGCACCGTTGATCGGTGCTTTTGTATCTACATCTTTAATATATCCTTCTATCGTGCCTGATTGTGCAAGTGAGGAAAATGATACACACAATGAGAAAATACCTATGATAATACGACTGAAGAGACTCATGATAGTTGCTGATTCAGCAACTACATACGCTGCAAAGTCATTAATGGTTCTTTGAAACAATTTTATTTTTTTAGAAAAGAAAATCCATCATATATTATTACTGTTTGAACATTTAATTCATTTTTTTTTAAATTAAAATTCATGCAAGTCAATCTGTAAAGCAACAGTTATCGTAGTTATACCCTGATATTCTTTCTACACCAACTATTCGCCACTTTCCCTTAATTATTTTAAACAAACATTTTTATGAAATCAAAAATCTTACTTGGCGTTCTGTTGGGTACCGGTTTACTCGCGGGCGGCCTCTATGCAGCTGATCACATCGATGCTCCTGCAGTTACTGGTGCAGGTAACACAAGTCTTGGCACTGACATTACAGACATTTATGCTTTTCAAAGTCCTGCTGACAATAGCAAAATGGTACTTGTGATGAATACACAAGGACTTCTTTCACCTTCTGCTTCTGCTACCGCCTCTTTTCCTTCCAACGTACTGTATGAATTCAACATCGACAACACAGGAGATAATGTTGAAGATCTCGTTATCCAGTGTCTTGTTAAGAATGGTAAGTTGCGCGTGTACGGTCCTGTTGCTCCTGGCACAGCTGGTACATCAAGTACCGTTCACACAAGTGGTCCAATGACGGAAGCAACAGTAACCGCTTATGGCTCTGCAGCAACTATTGGTACAAATACAAATGGTATCAAAGTATTTGCTGGTCCAAGAGATGATCCTTTCTTCTTTGATCTTACGCGTTTCAAAGAAATTATCGGCGGTACACAAACAAGTTTCAGAAGTCCTGGTGTTGATGCATTCGCTGGTACGAATGTAATGACCATCGCGGTTGAAGTTCCAAAAACATTATTAGGCAGCGCAGCTACTATCAATGTTTGGGGTGAATCAAAATCTAAATAATAATTCCACTTTAAAAAAATATTATCATGAAACGTTTAAATAGATTAATCGTATTCGCCGTTGTTCCTGCTTCGCTCTTATTGGGAAGCTGTAACAAGGACGATAACAATCCAACAGATACATTTGATACATCCGGCACCTATACACAGAATGATCAAATGGCCCGTCCCGCAATTAATACAGTATTTGTGAATGCTGCCCGTAAGAATGAATTCAACACAACTACTCCTTCAGCAATGAATGCTGCTTTCAATGCGCAGTTTCAAAGTGTATTGACTGGTTTTGG
>JBDTPD010000216.1:0-6764 GCA_039932855.1 Chitinophagaceae bacterium
TCTCTGTGGCCGTATTTATTTCAATAATTAGTATTTTCTCTTCCTGTAGTACTGGTAAAAAATTGTACATGTTCACTTCATTCCATGAGCCAGCTACTGCCGGACTAAGAATGTTGTATAGCTACGACGGCTATTCATGGAAAGACCTCGACACTGTTCTGCTAAAACCAACCATCGGCAACCAACCCGTCATGCGTGACCCTTCTATCGTGCAAGGTCCTGATGGTATCTTTCATCTAGTATGGACAAGCGGCTGGCGCGGTGATAAAGGATTTGGATATGCATCCTCCACTGATCTCATTCATTGGAGCAACTCACAGTTCATTCCGGTTATGCAAAATGAACCGACGACTGTCAATGTATGGGCGCCGGAATTATTTTATGATAATGAAGTAAAACAATTCCTTATCATCTGGGCATCTGCCATCCCCGGACGTTTTGATCGCGGTATAGAAGAAGACAGTAACAATCATCGTTTATATATTACCACTACCAAAGATTTTATTTCTTTCACTCCATCGCGCTTATTTCTTGATCCCGGTTTCAGTGTCATCGATGCAGTTATTGTAAAAAAAGCAACAAACGATTATGTATTGGTATTAAAGGACAATACACGGCCTAACCGAAATATCAAGGTTGCATTCAGTAATAGCGCAGCAGGTCCTTATCAAAATGTATCGGCAGCGTTTACAGAACCATTCACCGAAGGCCCTTCAGTTGCGAAAGTCAAAGACGACTGGCTGATCTATTTCGATGCCTATCGGAAAAAAAATTATGATGCTGTCAAAACAAAAGATTTTAAATCATTCACAGATATAAGTGCACAGGTACATGTTCCGGAAGGACATAAGCATGGGACAATATTTATGGTAAATAAAAAAATATTGAAGAGGTTGTTGAAATGGAAGGGTTAGGTTTCACGCAAAGACGCAAAGTTTTCGCAGAGACGCAAAGAGTCTCTTGTATTCTTTGCGCTTTCCTTCGCGGCTTTGCGTGAAATAATAAAATAATAAATGAAGTACATCAACTATATATTGAGCTTACTACTAATTGCTGCGACAAACTTGCTGCAAGCACAGGATACTGTTCACTATACCGGCAATACATTAGTCAATGTAGATTATCACCATGGTCAACTTTCACCCGCTGTTGGCGTTCATAATATCCAGGTCTTTCGTGCCAATCGCGAACATCCGGAGAAATCGGCCGGCCTCGACTGGACTTACAACCATGCTCCGATGCTGGTATACTGGAACAATCTTTTTTACCTCGAATATCTTAGTTGTCCTGTCGGTGAACATATTCCTCCCGGCCGTTCACTCATCATGACTTCAAAAGACGGATATAACTGGACAAACCCTGTTGTTGCATTTCCTTTATATAAAGTGCCGGACGGTACTGTGAAAGATGGGAAAACAGATTCGGCACATAATGTTTATGCAGTCATGCATCAACGAATAGGATTTTTTGTCGCCAATAATAAAAAGCTATTAGCACTTGGCTTCTATGGCATCGTTATCAGCAAAGGAGATGATCCGAATGATGGTAATGGAATCGGCAGGGTAGTCAGGGAAATAAATAAAGATGGTTCATTCGGACCGATTTATTTTTTACGATACAATCATGGCTTTAATCAAAAGAATACGGATTATCCTTTTTACAAAACTTCCGCTGATAAAGCATTCGTTGCTGCCTGCGATCAATTGCTCGCTACACCACTTATGATGCAGCAAATGGTGGAAGAAGCAGACAGAAATGATCCATTGATCCCATTAAAGAAAGATTTCAAAGCTTTCAACTATTATCACTTACCAAATGGAAATGTAGTAGGGCTATGGAAATACGCATTGACCTCTATCACCAAAGACGAAGGAAAGACATGGGTCTATAATCCAATGCGTGCACCGGGTTTTGTCAATGCCAACGCAAAGATCTGGGGACAGCGCACATCCGATGGAAAATATGCTACGGTGTATAACCCGTCAGAGTTTCGCTGGCCATTAGCCGTATCTGTCAGTGATAATGGATTAACATATAAAAACTTATTACTGGTAAATGGTGAGATCAGTTCACTGCGATATGGCGGCGCTTATAAATCATATGGTCCGCAATACGTTCGTGGTATACAGGAAGGCGAAGGCACACCGCCAGGCGGTGATATGTGGGTGTCATATAGCATGAACAAAGAAGATATCTGGATAGCAAAGATTCCGGTACCAGTAACAGATAAAGTCACGGCTAATGTAAATGATGTGTTCAGTAATAGTAAGGATGGCGAAGAATTGAAACAATGGAATATCTACAGTCCATTGTGGTGTAAAGTAGAAATAGAGAAAAATATCAGTGGTAAAACGTTAACGCTTCACGATAGCGATCCTTTCGACTACGCAAAGGCAGAAAGAATTTTTCCGGTATCGAAAAAAGTATCTCTTGAATTTTCCATTACACCACGACAAAATAATTTCGGGTCATTGGAAATAGAACTCACCGATGCCAAAGGAACACCTTGTTTGCGATTAGGATTTGATTCTACCGGTGATCTGTTTACCAAAGCCGGTTATCGCAATAAATCATTATTAAAATATAAAGCAGGGGAACCGGTAGTCATAAAAATTGAAATGAATACTACCACGAGGTTTTATACGCTGACTGTAAATGGAAAGACCAGCAACAATCTTTGTTTTGCACCGGTAGAGAGTGTAAATAGAATTGTATTCAGAACAGGAAGCACGCGTCGTTTTCCTGATGCTGATACGCCCACTGATCAGGCCTACGATCTTCCAGGTACTACTAACCAGGATCAGGAAGCGATGTATTATATAAATTATTTAAAAACAGTTTCGGGTTTATAAAATTTAATTGAATGAGGCTTAATAGCTTTTATTACACAGAGAGCCACAGAGAAGGCACAGAGGTTCACAGAGTTCTCTGTGGCTCTCTGTGTAATAAAACAACTGTAAGCTGCAAAGACTTCTAACTAAGAACAACACAATGAATAAGACATTCATCATATTATTTTCGATTAGCTTAATTCATTTCCATTCATTTGGACAAACAAAACCTTTCATTCTCAAACCTCAAAGTTTCAAACACTATGTCGATTATTTCAATCACATGGAAGATGAAAACATCAAAGGCTACGTACCCAACGACAGCGCCTGGAAATGGATGGTAAAAAATATTCCCTTATTCGAATGCCCACAACAAAATTTCGAAGAGATCTGGTACTTCCGCTGGTGGACATACAGAAAACATATTATTAAAACACCTGTTGGCCTTGCCCTCACCGAATTTCTTGTCGATCGCTCTTATGCCGATAAATATAATCTCATCAGTTGCGCCTTCGGGCATCACCTCAATGAGGGACGTTGGTTACATGACCAGCACCTGCTTGATGATTATATCCATGTATGGTTCCGTGGTAATGAGGGGAAGCCCATGAAAAAATTTCATTCTTTCAGTAGCTGGGCCGCTTACGCCATATATAACAGGTATATGATCAACCGCGATCAGAAATATTTACTTGATATGTTACCTGATCTGCAATCAGATTATGCTCTTTGGGAAAGCGAACGAAAACTACCAAATGGATTATTCTGGCAAAGCGATGTCAAAGATGGCATGGAAGAAACGATCAGTGGAGGAAGAAGAGAAAAGAATGCAAGACCCACGATTAATAGTTACATGTATGGAAATGCAATAGCGATATTGACTATTGCAAGCATGAAAGGCAATAAGTCAATAGAAAATTTGTATAAAGAAAAGGCTGATAGCATTCATCAACTCGTACAGCAGAAACTATGGAACGCTGACGATTCTTTTTTTGAAGTAAGAAAAGAAAAAGATTCATTAGCCAATGTGCGCGAAGAAGTAGGATTTATTCCCTGGTATTTTAATTTACCCGGAAAAGAATATAACCAGGCATGGAAATTTGTCAGTGATACAAAAACTTTCTGTGCACCATTTGGTATCACTACTGCTGATCGTAGCCACCCGCAGTTTCGCATGCATGGCTGTTGTAACTGTGAGTGGGATGGCGCTGTGTGGCCATTTGCTACTTCACAGACATTAACAGCGATGGCCAATTTCATGAATAACTATCAGCAAGATGTAGTTGGGGATTCAACTTATTTCAATTTACTTGAAACATTTGTCGAGTCACAGTACTATCGTGGTCGCCCTTATGTAGGAGAATACCTCGATGAAAAAACCGGTTACTGGTTAAAAGGTGACCAGGAACGTAGCCGCTATTATAACCATTCTACTTTCAATGACCTGGTCATTACCGGTCTTGTTGGATTAAGACCGCGTGCAGATGATGTGCTGGAAATAAATCCTTTGATACCCGCTGATAAATGGGATTGGTTCTGCCTCGATAATGTGTTGTATCATGGAAAGATTATTACTATCGTTTGGGATAAGACAGGAACGAAATATAAAAAAGGAAAAGGATTCAGTGTATGGGTAAATGGTAAAAAGGTAGCAGGTAAAGAGGCATTGGGAAAAATAGAAATAAAATTTTGAGTTAATGAAAGAAAGAATCACAACGAACACAATAAAGCAGGAAGCAGATAAAGGCTATGTCCTTTGTTCGTTTCGTGCATTCATCTTGTTCCTCGTGTTATTTACTACGTCTGTCTTACAAGCACAACAAACAGAAAGATTATATCTCTCCGGTACCGGTAATGATAATACTGTCAACTGGGAATTCTTTTGTACCGGAGGAATGAATGCAAATAAATGGACAACTATTCCGGTTCCTTCCTGCTGGGAACTACAAGGTTTTGGTAAATATGATTATGGCTTTGCAAAAGATAGTAGCCGCGGAAAAGAAAAGGGTTTATATAAATATAAATTCACGGTTCCCAAATCATGGGACAATAAATTAGTCAGCATTGTCTTCGAAGGTTCTATGACAGATACGGAGGTAAAGGTCAATGGACATTCTGCTGGACGTACTCACCAGGGTGCATTTTATTCTTTTAGCTATAACGTCACAGATCTATTACTTGTAGAAGGAGAAAATTTATTGGAAGTAACCGTTTCTAAGCATTCAGCTAATCAATCAGTCAATGCAGCCGAGCGCCGCGGTGATTTCTGGATCTTCGGTGGCATCTTTCGCCCGGTATACCTTGAAGCATTTCCCGATGATCATATCGTTCGTGTGGCGATCGATGCCAGGGCAAATGGTGATTTTTATACTAAAGTTTTTACAACGGGTCAGGCCGACAAGGTATCTATACAACTTTATACTTCCCAGGGAATAAAATTCGGCGCGCCAATCATAGAAATAATAGATCGCCATAATATTTCTGATGTATCAGGAAAATTTAGTTCACCTGCCTTATGGAACCCTGAATCGCCTAATCTTTACAAAGCCGTTTTTACTTTATATAAAAAAGATAAGATCGTTCACCAGTTCTCGCAAAAATTTGGCTTTCGTACTGTCCAGGTAAAAGAGCGCGATGGTGTTTATGTAAATGATGTGAAAGTAAAAATGAAAGGCGTTAATCGCCATTCTTTCTGGCCCACCAGTGGCAGAACTACCAGCAAAAAACTCAGTATCGAAGATGTGTTGCTGATGAAGGATATGAACATGAACGCCGTCAGAATGAGTCATTATCCACCCGATGATCATTTCCTCGATGCCTGCGATTCACTTGGATTATTTGTGATGGATGAACTCGCTGGCTGGCATGGTCACTATGATACAGAAACTGGTTCCATATTATTGAAAGAAATGATCACGCACGATATTAATCACCCTTCGATCATCTTCTGGTCAAATGGAAATGAAGGCGGACATAATCTTGAACTGGATTCGTTATTTACGCAGTTGGATATTCAACAGCGTGATGTATTACATCCATGGCAATTGTTTGGCGGTATTGAAACACAACATTACCGTGAATACAATTATGGTATCGGTAACTATGATCATGGTCACGATATTGTTATGCCAACAGAATTCTTACATGGCTTATACGATGGTGGTCATGGCGCCGGTCTCGAAGATTATTGGGAAGCCATGTGGAAGAATCCATTGAGTGCTGGTGGTTTTCTTTGGGATTTTGCAGATGAAGGAGTGGTAAGAAAAGATAAAAAGGATTCGATAGATACAGATGGCAATCATGGAGCAGACGGAATCATAGGCCCGTTTCATGAAAAAGAAGGAAGTTATTTTGCTATTAAAGAAATATGGAGCCCGATTCATATCGATCATAAAGAAATTACGATGATGTTTGATCGTAAATTGAATATTGAAAACCGGTTTCATTTTACTAATACAAAACAATGCAGGTTCTCCTGGAAGCTAATATCCTTTCCTCAAGGCAAAGGTAGTAGCCCAGATACGGTGGAAGGCACAATCACTTCTCCTGATATCCAACCTGGTAGCAAAGGTGTTTTGGATTTTGCACTCCCTAAAATATGGTTCGTATTTGATGTGCTGTACGTTACGGCATGGGATCAATATAACCGGGAGATCTTTACCTGGAGTTTTCCTATTACAACTCCTGCTGAAACTGCTGGCAATTTAATAGATACATCAAAGAAGTCGCATGTAAACATAACTGAAGAAGCTGCTACTTATCATGTCGAAGCTAATGGGGTCAGGATAGTGATTGATAAGAATTCAGGATTATTGAAAGAAGTAAAACGCGGAGATAAAACAATTCTATTTAACAATGGCCCGGTATTGCAGGAAGGTGAAAATAATTTTAAAAATTTTTCTTACAAATACAACAACGACACGCTCATTATTG
>JBDTPD010000217.1:0-6757 GCA_039932855.1 Chitinophagaceae bacterium
TTCGGCATTTTGCATGTGCGCTGTAATGTCTTTGAAAAATTTATGTAACAACATCTTTTCGCGGTTGTTTTCTGCTTTTTCATTCGAATTACTTTCCGACTCATCGTTCTTGCCATGATACAGTATCACAAATTCTCCGGTATCAATACTTTTCCGTCCTACTACAGTGGCATGATGGGAATCCATCCACACACCGAATTGCTTTTTATTTTTTGAACTCATAGTTATTTAACTCACTAAATCCAAAAAGCATGCCCCTGAGCAGCTATGTAACTATTAGGCTGATATGTCTTGTATGATACCATATATATGATGAATGCAGGTCATTTGTACCGTTAGTGCGAACTATTTTACCTGCTTTCGCTCATTAATATAAGTGACAGCATATATGAGCAGCCAGAAAAGGAAAATGAAATGTGTGAAATATGTAACATTCTTAGTTAATGATGTAACATTTTATTGCTTAAATAATACCAATTTTATCCTACAACCTTGTCCCCATGACATGCCAGACGTTACCGGCAATCAATTTGCCGGAGCAGTCTGGTCATATATAATTCCTGACAAACTTTTGACTTTCTCATTTTTTACAATCTACACATGCCCATCAACATTCAAGAAGAAATAACGTTACCGGGAAAAAAAACTGGTAATGGAGCGGACCAGTTGCGCAAGTCAGCTATGATGAAGGCGCTTGTGTATAACGGACCTGGTAAAATAGAACTAACAGATGTATCAAAGCCGGTTATTGAAAAACCAACAGATGCATTGGTCAGAATATCAAAGACTACTATCTGCGGAACTGATCTGGGCATCTTACATGGGAAAACGCCCTCGTGTAAACCGGGTACCACTCTCGGACACGAAGGTGTTGGTATTATTGAAGAGATAGGAACATCTGTCCGGAATTTTAAAAAAGGAGATCATGTGATCATCTCCTGCATCACCGCAGATGGTACATGTGAATATTGTAAGAAGCAAATGTATTCCCATTGTGAAGATGGCGGTTGGATATTGGGACACCTTATTAATGGTACGCAAGCCGAATATACCCGTATCCCTCATGCAGATAATAGTCTTCACCTGGTTCCGGCCGGAGCTAATGAAGAAGCATTAGTGATGCTGAGTGATATATTACCGACGGGTCATGAAATTGGTGTATTAAATGGTTGTGTAAAGCCTGGTGATACGATTGCTATCGCAGGTGCGGGACCGATTGGCATGGCTGTTTTATTAACCGCATTATTTTATTCTCCTGCAAAAATTTATATGATCGATCTTGATCAGAACAGGCTGGATCTGGCAAAAACATTTGGAGCGACAGATATTATTAACTCAGGAGAGGAAGATGCGGTAAAAAAGATAATGGCAGAAACAAAAGATGGAGTAGATGTGGCCATTGAAGCGGTAGGCGTGCCTGCTACATTTGATATATGCCAGCAGATCGTCCGCCCGGGCGGGCATATTGCCAACGTAGGGGTGCATGGTAAAAGCGTGGATCTTCATCTGGAGACATTATGGATACGTAATATAACATTGACAACGGGGTTAGTCAATACTAATACTACCCCAATGTTATTAAAGACAGTCACGTCAGGAAAAATAGATCCTGATAAACTAATTACCCATCATTTTAAACTGGATGAAATACTCAATGCCTATAAAGTATTCGGCGATGCCGGAAAGGAAAAAGCGATGAAAGTAATTATCACGCCGTAATTGAAAAGTTTCGAACAAAGGATATTGCCTATTTGACTGCCAGTTCAATCCAAACGGGTGCATGATCACTTGTTTTCGGCCAACCCCTTACTTCCTTGTCAACTCCTGCGGCAACCAGGTGTTTTTTAAAATGCGGACTTAATAAAAAATGATCAAGACGCAGACCTGCATTACGACCATAAGCATTTCGGAAATAATCCCAGAACGTATAGATCACTTCATTGGGATGAAGTTTGCGGATGGCATCTGTCCATCCCTGGTCAACTAATTTCCTGAATGCAGTACGAACTTCTTTTCTGAACAACGCGTCATTTACCCAGCGTTCGGGTTTATATACATCGAGTTCGGTCGGCATTACATTATAATCACCAACAAGAATAACAGGTTGTTTGAGTGCCATTAATTTTTTAGCATGAGTCGTAAGTCGTTTGAACCATTTTAATTTATACTCAAACTTCGGCCCGGGATATGGATTGCCATTGGGTAAATACAAACACCCAATGATAAGACCATTGATATTTGCTTCAATGTAACGGCTATGATTATCATTGGGATCGCCCGGTAATCCTTTGCGGATCTCTACCGGCATTCCGATCCGTGAAAGAATGGCGACACCGTTCCAGCTTTTTTGTCCGTGCCAGATGGCTTCATATCCGGCTTTGTTTATGGCATTCAGTGGAAATTTTTCCTGTGGTGCTTTTAGTTCCTGTAAGCAGACGATATCTGGTTTGGCTTTCTTTAACCATTTTAATAAAACAGGAAGACGGCCGTTGACTCCATTGACATTATAGGTAGCTACTTTCATTATTAGTTGGTCTTTTGATTATTGGAATAAAAATCAAGCCACAGTTCGGGTTTCACGCAAAGGCGCAAAGAAGACACGCAAAGAAATAATGAAATTTCACGCGGCGAGCGCGGCGGAGCGGCGGGTGCCTGCTATCAGATTATCGCTGCGTCGCTGCACCGTTGCGTTCGCCGCGTGAAACTTTTCGGAATGAAATGACTTATTTTTGAAAATTACGATTATAACGTGTTCAACGAAGTCTTAACCTCTATACAATCATTCGGATCATTTACCCCGTCAGAACTTTCACTCTTTGAAAGTAAACTGACGTCTATCACTGTCACAAAAAATGATTTTATTATAAAAGAAGGACAAACTTGCCAGGATTTTTATTTTATCATGGAGGGGAGTTGTATTCACTACTTTCCTGCCGACGATGGTACAGATCATATTCTTAATTTGTATGTAAGAAATAACTGGCTCACGGAGTACCAGAGTTTTATTACTCAAAAAGGGGCGACTGCCTGTATTCAGGCATTTGAAGATTGCCAGCTGGCTGTGATGAATATTAATGCCTTCCATGAATTGATGCAAACAGCACTCGCATTTTTCCAGATCGGGAAGTTGCTGGACAATATGCGATATTCAGACTATGCGGCTCAATTCAAATCTCCTGAAGAAAAATATCTTGATCTGCTAGATCGGCGACCAGCGTTAATTCAAACGTTTCCTCTTAAGCTATTGGCTTCCTATTTACATATCGCGCCTGAGACACTTAGCCGGATCAGGAAGAGAGTTCAATAGAGAAATTCAAAAATAAAAAGTCAAAATACATGTCTGATATTTTGACTTTTTATTTTTGAATTTCTTGATTTTCGTCAAGCCCCTTTCCAATCAGCCCGGTTAGTTTTGATCCAATCAAAAGTTTAATCGTGAATAATAAGTTTGAATACCGCTGCGGCACCTCGCTCATCATCGCTTCTTTATTAATGGTCGTTACCATGGTCATGCATCCTGCCGGAGGAAGCATTGAATATTTATGGAAGATATCTTCGATGATCATGATCACACATTCCATTGCCTTGATATCTGTGCCCTTTGGATTGCTTGGTTTCTGGGGATTGACAAAACGATTGGACAGCGGTAATATTTTATCCATCGGCGCTTTTATTACTATGGGATTGGGAACGATTGCTGTCATGTGCGCAGCGGCTGTTAATGGATTGGTGCTGCCGTTATTTATAAATCATTACCGCGATTCAACGCCGGAGAAGATCAGTGCAATCAAACCGTTCCTGAATTATAATATATCACTCAATCATGCATTTGATCTGATATATATCGGTGCGGCTTGCGGGGCGATATTGCTATGGTCAATAGTCGTTTTGAAAACAGGGCGTATGCCGAAATGGTTTGGATGGTTGGGTATATTACTTGCTTTCATCGCAATTGGTTCTATGATAGCAGGATTTATATTTTTCAGTTTAACTGGGTTTCGAATATTCATTTTCGGATTTGTGGTGTGGACAATACTGGCAGGTTTCTTTCTTCGTAAAGAATATTTGATTACATAATAGGGATAGACCATTGATGGCTTTTTACTACACAGAGAGCCACAAAGAAGCCTAGAGAACCGCAGAGCACATCTAAAATTAGAAGCCTCTGTGAAACTCCGTGCTTCTTTGTGGCTCTCTGTGTAGTAAAAAGCTAGAATAATGTGTCTAATATAGATCAGCTTGGTTTTTTTATGGCTGATAATGTTCTGTATAAATAAAGTAATTTGCCTGTAATAATCCAGGTATGAGTATAAAAATTAAGAGAGCTTACGAATCATTTGAAAAATCGGATGGCTATCGTATACTCGTCGACCGTTTATGGCCACGGGGAATCAAAAAGGAAAATGCACATATCGATGTATGGATAAAAGAAGTAGCGCCGTCAACGGAGTTAAGAAAATGGTTTGATCATGATCCAAAAAAATGGAAAGAGTTTATTTCAAAATACAAGGCAGAAATAAAAGGCACTACAGCATTGAAAGAATTGAAATCAGAAGCAGGTAAATATAAAACCGTGACATTGGTATATGCGGCGAAAGATGAAGAATATAATAACGCCGTAGTTCTTCAGAAATTATTAATGTAAGAATTTACCCCCGGCCCCTAAAGGGGAGTTTAGGTCGGACAGCTTATCATAAACAGATAAGTTCATTTAGCATAGTCCTCAATGATCTTCAAAGATCAAATTTTACAATAAAATAGTAAGGCTCCAAGCTCCCCTTTAGGGGTTGGGGGTATATTTGTTCCATGCAACTATACACCATCGATATAAAAAAATACAAAACAATCTATTTTCAAATCCTGGTAACCAATCTTGCTGCTATCGTCGGATCATTTTTATTGGTTAAAAATGGCTTGTATATTCTTAGCATCTTTGATCCGGCTAAGAAACTGACATTGCCTATCCTGTTTTTATTACTGATTCTGTCCGGATTTCATACACGTTATCAACGCAAACAGCTGACCAGGCTGGCCGGTATTGCTGACTTTGATACAAGAGTCGGTGAATATGAAAAATTTTATCGTTTCAGAATGCTATGGTTTTTATTATCCTGTCTTGTTACGTGTTTTCTTTGCGTTCTTACCGGACGTTATACTTTCCTTTTCTATGCAGGCTTCGATGTATTGATCTCGCTGCCATTTTACCCAGGTCTTCTTTTATTTAAAAAAGAATTAAAGAACGAAGAGATCATTTTTTATTAACCACCCGTAACAGTTAATGTTATCGCTACTGATGTTCCGGTGTTGCCATCTTCGGGTCCATTCGCGATCACTTTGTATTGATTATTATTAAATGAAGCAGGAACATTAGTGATCTGCAGGCTGGCGGTACTACTACGGCTATAATTTCCTCCATCTGTTATGTTATTCCAGGTTGCTCCATTATCAGTACTTACCTGCCACTGATAGCTGATAGGAACGCCTGATGTTGTTGTACTAAAATTAACTACACTATTTACAGGTGCACTACCGCCAATGGGCTGATCGATGAATGAATAATTATTCACCAAACCTGAATATCCTGTTATGCTTGCTGAAAAGAAATTGATAACAGTAGCATCTGTGAGACTTGTCATTGCTCCGCCATTGGTGAGCGTACCGTTATTAAAAATACTTCCGGGCCCAACATTTATAAGTTGTGATGAGAGCTGGTTGATTATTTGCCCATTATTACGCAGCAGCAGTGAGTTGGTAAATCTTTTATTGTTTAATGTCATTACTCCATAATTGGTGAATGTACCCATGTTGGTGACGCTGCTGTCATTGACAAATGAAATATTGTTTAATACAATGCCTTGTGTATTATTAGTGAAATAATTTTCATTTAGCCAGATCCCGTTATTATTGAGCGTGCCTGTATTAGTAAATGTTCCATTGTTGGTAATCATCGAAGCAGGCTTTCCGGGTCTTGCGACTGGATTTGATTGCGGCCCCAGGCCATTCTGTATACTTCCTTTATTATCTAAAATACCATTCAGGTTAATGGTAAGGTTGGCCTCTGTATTTCTAAAAAGCCCGCCTGATTCATTGGTAAACAGACCACTGATGGCCAACGGAACGCTGTTAACGAATATCCCGGTGTTTTGGATAACCGATGAAGGTTCAGTAGTAAAGTTGCCATTATTCGTGAATTGATAGCCATTTTGGAATGTTGCAGAATTTCTAAAATCTCCTGTATTATTTATTGTTCCAGGCATATAGTTAAAGAAATACGCTTGTGAGAAAAAATTGGCGCTGTTTGTTATACTGCCCCAATTGAGAAAGACACCACGATTGTCAACAGTAGCCGGATGCTGTCCCACAATTGTATTCAGGAAAACACCGGAATTCATATTTAAGAATGCGCATTTCCACTGTATGTTAAGTATACCTTGATTAACAAAACTACCCATGACCTGTATTACTGATGAATCCAGGGCCAGTGTAGTTCCTGCATTGGTATACTGCCCATAAATATTAAACAACGAATGATGAACCGCCTTGAGATACCCTGTACTACTAGTAGTAAATGTGCCTGCATTAATGGTGAGCAATGAATCGTTTTCAAAGTTTCCCTGGTTATTAAAGGCCCCGTTTTCTTCAAAGGATCCGGTATTGACCACACCGCCGGTGTTGGTGAATGTACTGTTTGCTATATCGCGTATGATGCTTTCGTTATAGATAATTCCATTGCTGGTGATCACTCCTGAATTGATGA
>JBDTPD010000218.1:0-6756 GCA_039932855.1 Chitinophagaceae bacterium
TCAAATGGAGGCGCAAGAGTATATGCAACGTATATAGGTGGTGCAGGAAATGAACAACCACATAGTCTTATTGTAGATCCGCAAGGCAACCTCATCGTTACGGGCAGATCAAATTCTGATAATTATCCGATCGTTGGTGCTCCATTGACAGCAAAAGGCGGTTATGATATCATTGTAACAAAATTAAATGCCACTGGTACCGCACCCTTGATTGGTTCTGTAAAAGTTGGAGGTAGTGCCAATGATGGTGTAAATATTAAAACCGGTCGCGGTGGTAAACAATCACTCGAACAAAACTATGGTGATGATGGGCGCAGCGAGGTTATCATTGATGGCGCTGGTAATATATATGTTGCTTCCTGTACGCAGTCAACCGACTTTCCATATACAGCGGGTCATTTTCAACCAGCATCCGGCGGTAACCAGGATGCCATCGTATTAAAATTTAATTCAACACTTTCAAGTTTGCAATTTGCCAGTTACCTCGGTGGTTGTGGTAATGATGCGGCTTATGTATTAGCGCTTGGTCCTACTGGGGATATATATGTAGCAGGTGGTACAGAAAAAGGTGCTTGCGGAACTGGCGGTACTGATCTTCCCGGCACACATGCCGGTACAGTTGGTCCGGCTAATAATGGCGGTGTTGATGGATTTGTTGCACAGATCACTAACAATGGAGCTACTTGCATCCGTTCAGCATATATCGGTACGTCGGGAATGGACCAGGTATTTGGTATTCAAATAGACAAGAATGGTTTTCCTTATGTAATGGGACAAACAACCGGCAACTGGACACCATTGAATGCAACTTATGTTGATGCCGGCGCAAAACAATTCATTGCAAAATTACGGCCGGACCTGTCGGCTTATATTTATAAAACTACATTCGGTACCTCTTCTCCATCACCAAACATTTCTCCTACCGCATTCCTGGTTGATCGTTGTGAGAATGTATATGTATCGGGTTGGGGTGGCTCTACTACCGGTGGCGCTAATGATTATGTAACGGTTGGTACAGCAGGTATGCGTGTTACTCCCGATGCATTGAAAGCATCTACCGATGGAAAAGATTTTTATTTCTTCGTAATGAAACGCGATGCACAAGGTCCTAATCCTTTATTCGCAAGCTTCTTTGGGCAGAATGGTGGCTTTACCGACCACGTAGATGGAGGTACCAGCCGTTTTGATAAAAATGGTGTGATCTATCAGGGTGTATGTGCTAACTGTGGTGGCGGTGTTCCTTTTCCAACAACACCGGGTTCATGGGCGCCATCAAAACCTGCCAGCGCATTTTGTAATCTTGGTATGATCAAGGTTGCCTTTAACCTGGCAGGTGTGGGCTCCGATGTTCAATCAGCGATCAATGGTGTACCAAAAGATACAGCTGGTTGTGTACCATTGGATGTAACCTTTACTGATCTTGTTCGCAATGCAAAAGAATACATCTGGAACTTTGGTGATGGTTCTGGTGATATAGGTCCATTACCTGCCGCTACAGGATTTACTCAAACACATACTTATAATGCAGTAGGCATTTACCAGGTCATGCTGGTGGCTATTGATCCTACCAGTTGTAATCTTCGTGATACATCTTATATACATATCAAAGTAGGCGATATCAAAGCAAATTTGGCTGCTGATTATATAAAGGTAGGTCCGTGTACTTCTCTGACATATCAGTTTAATAATAATTCAACCAGTGTCAAAGCATTTACCGATACATCGTTTATCTGGGATTTTGGTGATGGTAGTCCGCGCGTAGTTGCGGGAATGACTAGTGTTTCACATAATTATACTTCGCCCGGAACTTATAATGTGCACCTGGTGCTTAATGATACTTCTTACTGTAACAACCCGGATTCACTCACAATTGTACTCAGAGCAGCTGCGAATGTAAAAGCGCAGTTCGAAACACCGCCTACTGGTTGTGCTCCTTACGATGCGTTCTTTAATAACACTTCTATTGGTGGAGTAACCTTTGAATGGGATTTCGGTGATCCTGCATCCGGCGCCGATAACACGTCTACTGATATTAATCCAAGACATACGTATGCGTTGATCGGAACATACACTATTGTGATGGTGGCAAATGATCCATTCACTTGTAACAAAACAGATACAACAAGATTTACAATTGTGGTATTGGATAAGCCAACTTCCCTGTTCAGTTTCACACCGGTAACACCAATTGAGAATACACCAGATGTATTTACTAACCAGGCATCGGCCAATTCCATCAGATTTAAATGGTTGTTTGGGGATGGCGATAGTTTAGTCACTACTTCCAGGGCCGATGTTACCCATCAGTACAATTCTACAGGTACATTCAATGCCTGTCTCATTGCCTATAACCAGGCTGGCTGTACTGATACATTTTGTTTACCTGTCACCACTATTGTATCACCTTTGCTGGATGTGCCGAATGCCTTTACGCCAAATAGCAATGATGTAAACAGCGTTGTCATGGTTCGTGGATTTGGAATTGCTAAAATGCGATTCATCATCTGGAACCGCTGGGGTCAGAAAGTTTTTGAAACAGGTAACAGGCTCGAAGGATGGGATGGTAAAGTCAAAGGAGTGGTACAACCGATGGATGTATATGCGTACACACTTGATGTAGAATTTTTTGACGGAAGAAAGGTCACGAAGAAGGGTGACATCACCTTAATAAGGTAGAAGCCTTGAGGAAATTATGAATTATGAATTTAGAATTATGAATTGGGATATACAGGACACACATTCATAATTCATAACTCATAATTCTGAATTAATAAAAGAACGACGCCATAAAACACAGTGATAATGAAAAGAGGTTTAAAAATAATTACGGGACTGCTGATCATGGCAACAGGCTTTACTGCCAATGCCCAGGATCTGCATTTCTCCCAGTTTATGAATTCTCCGTTGCTCACCAATCCCGCCAACACAGGTTTTATTCCTGATGGTGATTACCGGTTAGGTGTAAACTTCCGTAACCAATGGTCGTCGATAATGTCGGTTCCTTATAAAACAATGAGCGCGTATGGTGATATGCAGATCCTTCAGAATAATGATGCAGATAATGGTGGCTGGGTAGGTATAGGTGGCGTGATCCTTCGTGATGTAGCTGGTAGCGGCAATCTTACTTCTACAAGAGTATACGGATCGGTAGCTTATCACCAGATGCTGAACCTGGGAAGTTTATTGAGTTTGGGATTTAATGTAGGATGGGCCAATAAACAGATCAACGTTACGAATCTTAAATTTCCTGATCAGTTCGATGGTCATTTTTTCGATAATCATCTTCCTACCAGTGTAGCGCTTGCGGATAATAATATCAGTTATCTTGACATACAGGCAGGAATGAACTATGCTTATTTCCCTGATGAGAATACTTATATTAATATCGGCTTCTCTTCTCACCACATCAATCGTCCGCGTGAATCATTCTTTGATGCAGAATCCGGGATAGATAACCGCATACCTGTTCGTCATACCGCTTTCATCAACGGTAGTTTCAAACTCAATGATCAGTGGATCGTAAATCCCAATGCCTACTATTCTTTACAGGCAAAATCTTCTGAGATCGTATTGGGTCTTAATGCGCATTATAACTTATCCGGCGATGGACAGAATGTATTGATCGGCGGCCTTTACTACCGCAATAAAGACGCGTTCATTCCAATGATCGGTCTGGGATATAAAGACTATGTATTCACATTTACCTACGACGCTACCATGTCTACCTTAAAGAATTATAATAACACCCGCGGAGCTTTCGAATTCTCCCTTGTCCGCGAAGGTATCTTCGATCACTATAATGGCAACAGGAAACAGTCGATGTGTCCGTCTTTCAAGAATTATTAGTAGAATTATGAGCTAAGAATTATGAATGATGAATATGGCGTGATTATTCGGCGATGCATCACATTCATAACTCATAATTCCTAATTCATAATTTTTATTCCGATTTTTGCAAAATGGTAAAGACCTCTCTCACTTCTCAGCACATAGAATCATTTAAGAAAATAACAGGTGATGAATTTGTTTTTGTAGATGAATCATCCCTGCAGCATTACTCGCATGATGAAACGGAAACGCTCAGCTATTTGCCTGATGTGGTCATCAAGCCTCGTACGGCACAGGAGATCAGCGCCATCATGAAGATCTGTAATGAATATAAAATACCGGTGACGCCACGAGGTGCCGGTACAGGACTTAGTGGTGGAGCATTGCCACATAAAGGCGGTGTATTGTTATCGACCGAACGGATGAATAAAATTCTGTTCATCGATGAACGCAACGGACAGGTAACAACTGAACCGGGAGTCATTACTGAAGTATTGCAAAATGCTGTAAAAGAAAAGAGCTTATTCTATCCACCCGATCCAAGTAGTCGCGGGTCCTGTTTTATCGGAGGAAATGTTTCTGCCAATAGCGGTGGTCCGAAAGCAGTAAAGTATGGGGTAGTAAAAGATTATGTACTCAACCTCGAAGTTGTTTTGCCGGGTGGCGAGATCATCTGGACAGGTTCCAATGTATTGAAAAATTCCACGGGTTATAATCTTACTCAACTTATTGTTGGTAGCGAAGGCACATTAGGTATTGTTACAAAAATTGTGTTGAAACTGATCCCGCTTCCAAAGTATGATCTGCTGATGCTCGTTCCTTTTGTGTCACTGGAAAAAGCAAGTGAGGCCGTCAGCGCTATCTTTCGTGCAGGGTTTACCCCAAGTGCGGTTGAACTGGTAGAGATCGATGCATTGAAAATAGTCAGCCAGATGGTGGATAGTCATGTAGTGCCTATCGCCGATGATATTGCCGCACACCTCATCATTGAAACGGATGGTAACAACCAGGAAGTGTTGATGCAGGAAATGGAAAAGATCGCCGAACTGATGGGACAATATGAAGGCGGTGAAATATTTTTTGCCGATGATGCACAGCAAAAGCAGGAACTATGGAAACTTCGTCGTCGAACAGCTGAAGCAGTGAAGATAGCTGGTTATAGTATAGAAGAAGATACCGTGGTACCTCGTGCTGAGTTACCGGCATTGGTAAAAGGGGTGAAAGAATTAGGAAAGAAACATGGCTTTCATGCGGTTTGTTACGGACATGCCGGTGATGGTAACTTACATATCCGTATTAAAAAAGAAGGAACGGCTAATAGTTATGGTGACCCTGAGATGACAAAAAGCCTTCGTGCGTTATTTGAATTGGTAAAAAGTCTTGGTGGCACCATCAGTGGAGAGCATGGAGTAGGGCTGGTACAAAAACCTTACATGGATGTTGTATTTGATCAAACGCAGTTGGAGTTGATGCGAGGAATAAAAAAAGTATTTGACCCTAATAATATCTTAAACGCAGGAAAAATCTTTGATTTATGAACACACCAGTAACGGAAGTAGTAGAAAACCCGAAGAATGTTATTAAGGCCATGAGAATTCTTTGTACAGCATTAATGGCAGGATGCTTGCTTTTTGCCCTCATTGTTTTGTTGCTGATCAATTTCGGTCATATGGCTGTATTGTCAATTCCTTCTCTAAAGCCTTTTGTTTTTGGAGTAGCTGTTGTTTGCGTAGCTATCGTCTGTCTTGTTTTAGGGATAACGCGATATAACAAGTCAATAACATCTGCTAAAGAATCTTTAAATACGATGCAGGAGAAACTAAATGCCTATCGTCCTGCGTTGATCATTTACATGGCAACTTGTGAAGGACCAGCCTTATTCGGCATCATTATTTATTTTATAACAGGTAATTACCTGGCATTGCTGGTAACATTGATCATGCTTGGAGCAATGCTGGCAAAATTTCCAACAATGTCACGTGTCATTACTGATCTTGGATTGAGCTCGCAGGAACAAATAGAATTGGAATGAGAATATGTACATCTGACATGGTACATATTAACTAATCGATAAAAATAAATCTGGAAGTATGAAAAAAACATGGTTGACCGCTGCTTTTCTCATGTTAGCGGTTTCTTCATTGCTGGCACAGGATGAAGAAGATAAAGAGAGTACGAAAAAACCTTTTAAAGAACATTTATTTACCGGTGGTAGTATTGCTCTCGGTTTTTCAAACAATAGTTTTTTAGTAGGTGGTAGCCCGATGCTTGGATACAGTCTTACCAAATGGGCAGACATCGGAGCGGTAGGCAATTATAATTATACCTCCTATCATGATGTATCGCAGAGTAATGATAAGCTTCGTCAGAGTGTATATGGTGGTGGTGGATTTATAAAATTGTATCCTGTTCATTTCTTATTTGCACAGGCACAATTCGAACATAACTCTGTTCGTGAAAAATACCTGCCACCAAATGGTGGTACTCCTGAAAGTAATACAATAGGCGTTAATAGCTTTTTAGTAGGCGCAGGTTATACGACGGGTCGTGATCCTGAGTTTAAACGACCTTTCTTTTATTTATCTATCCTGTTTGATGTATCTGGCAATGAATTCTCTCCGTATACCAGTAGTGATGGTAATGTTATTCCTGTATTGAAAGCTGGTATACAGGTTCCATTGTTCCAGGGGCATAAGGATAAAGACAGGTACTATGACAGGTAGGGAATAAGCGCTGAAGGTTCTTTTAAGACGATCAATCGCTTAATTGCTTCTTCATAGAGGAAGCCTTCTTCCTGCATCGTTTTAATGTGTACGAGCAAGTGATCATAGAAACCGTTTGAGTTGATGATAAAAATAAGTTTATCATGAATAGATAACTGGTTCCAGGTTACCATTTCAAATAATTCATCGAGTGTACCAAAGCCGC
>JBDTPD010000219.1:0-6751 GCA_039932855.1 Chitinophagaceae bacterium
CATATACAGGGTAAGGAATAATAGCTTTGCGTAATGGGTTAATGCCCGTATTGTATGTCAGCGCATATTGCGGGTATTCTGTACCGGCATTTTCAATGTTTTTCTGCACTGTTATATTTCCATTTTGAACCACCCGGAAGATGTTGTCATGATAGTTGGATACTGTTGGAGGCGCAGCGGGATTCGAAACAGAATATGTCAGCGCTTTGGAACGGTAGAATATAGAATCTCCTGAAGAAAAATACGTGGTCATTTGCCTTTCCAATAGCCTGTTGACACCATCATACGTTATCATGGAATCGGAGACAACAATACCATTCTGATAATAATAGTATGTTACGAAGTTAAGAGTTCCGACATCCGTACTGGACGAGGTCGTCTTGAATGGAAGCGTATCATTACCGTTATAGTAATAATCAGTAGTGGTATTAAACACAAAAACAGGATTAATGACGTCTCTCGAGTTTTCGGTTATATGAGTTACTCTCTTGTGATCATCATATGAAAAGCTGATCTTATAAAGCGTATCGGTAGCAGGTGAGCCTGTTGTATCCAGCTCAAAGTACCGGGATATCAAAGTACTGTCATTGGATGCCGGTGGGGGCGGTGGATCATTGTCAGCATCATGACCAGGCTGGCATGACCAACCAATAATAGTTAGTAAGCTGGCAGTAATGAAGATTTTCATAAGTATCTAAACAACTTAAAAGGTTAAAAAATCATACATGGTTTATAGCGCTTTACTCCTGATAGGTAAAAAATATCTTGTCAGTAAAGCCTGGAATACCCAATCTGTAAATAGAAGGATATCCGTTGGCCTTGTATTGAATAAGATTGTTTTCCTGGTAGTCCGGAACGCCATCATCGAGGTATTGCGTGACCGTCTCATTATTAACTGATTTGGCAAACTGCAGGAAAGAATTTTCTGCCAGGTGAAACCCATAATTATAGATCGGGAATGGAAGACTTATCCGTTGCAGGGGACTTGGATGATTATCATAGGCCCTGGTGATATCCCATATTTCATTTCCTCCACTACCAAAAAGAGTATCCTGCTGATGAACAAGGTTATTGTTCAGGTAGGTTTGTCCACTGGTAATGCTATCCGTTAGCACCAACGAGGAGCCAACCAGGCTATATATATTGGCATTGATCAGCATACCATGAAGCAGTTTGTATTTTCTAACTGATATGTAACGTACAGGATTACCGGCACCCTGAACAGATATGGAAGAATCTTTGATAATAACACCGTTCTGATAAGTAAGATAGACCGTATCGATGTCATCCAGCGTTGGATGATCATCAACATAGTAAACTACTTTATAAGGAAGTGTGTCGGTACCGTTGTAAAAACGTTGTTCATTATCATGATACTGAACGCCGGCCTGCCCTGGTTCGTATTCATAAATATCAATGAACGTTAATCGTTTTGATGCATCATATTGAAACAGGTATTTATCGCTGGTATCGATACCGTTGGCAAAGGCTGTATCAATACCGATGATCATTTTGAGACGGGTGCTATCACTGGTAGTAGTGCCCCCACCACCGGGATTTCCCGGATCAAGGGTATCGTCGGGACCTGATTGACAGGACGCAAAGAAAAGCACCAGAATAAAAAAAGAAAATGCAGATAAGATAGATTTCATAGAATTAAGGTTATTGTATCATAGCATTGAGAAAGCAGAGATCAGCGTTTTCGCATATTAATTAAGGTGCTAAACTAATACAATTTTGTTCGGATTTATGCTCTTTTGTTACAGGATAAAAAAGCCCACTATGCATTACAGCAGAGGTGAATATTATTATTTTGATAATGCCAGTTCTACCTTAAATTTTTCACTTAAACTCATCAGGTCAGTGACAATAGAATCAGGCAGATTCATTCCATTTTTTCTTCTTTCTGCTTCAAATTCTCTTTCCGGATCACCCGGTATAAGTACTTTCTTTTGACCAAACACCGGTTTAGCCTTACGGAACCCTTTTATCCAATGATCCATATGTTTTTTAAATTCATCCGCAGGCCTGAATGCATCGACACGCATAGCGCCGAAGAAGTGTCCGATACCTTTGCCGGGTTGTTCCGCTGGCATCGGCATAAACGCTGGAAATGGTGGTACCCACGGCGCATAATTCGCACCACTTAATACTCCAGAGAAAATATCGACGATAGCGCCCAGTGCATATCCTTTATGACTTCCATGTTCCCTGTCGCCACCAAGCGGTAATAGTGCACCACCTTTCTTTAATTCGTTCGCATCGTTAGATCCATTACCATCTTTATCCTGTACCCAACCACCAGGTGTTGGTTGTTTTTTTCGTTGCAATATTTCCAGTTTACCATTTGCTGCAGTTGTAGTAGCAAGGTCAGCCACAAACGCGGGTTCGCTGGCAGCAGGCGCTGCTACACAAATAGGATTGGTACCGAGCATACGATCGATAGAAAAAGTGGGCGCTACCAATGGACTTGCATTGGTCATAGCTATACCAATCATATCATGTTCAAGTGCCATCATCGCATGATATGCGGCGATGCCAAAATGATTACTGTTTTGTACACAAACCCAACCGGTACCCGCCTGCTTTGCTTTATCTATGGCCACCTGCATAGCATAGGGAGCTACGACCAACCCAAGACCAGCATCGCCATCGACAACGGCGGTCGAAGGTGTTTCATGAATGATCTTTATAGCAGGTGTTGCATTCACCCGTTTTGTTTCCCACAAACGAACATATCCACTCAGGCGGGCGATGCCGTGTGAATCGACTCCACGCAGATCGGCAGATAGTAATGTATTGGTAGCGGTAGTAGCATCTTTATCACTGCATCCGATCTTTTTAAAAATGGAATTGGTGAATTGGTAGAGTTCTTCGTAAGAAAAATTTTGTTCTGGCATGGAGCAAAGAAACGACAAACCAGTTATATGAGGTTTCTGTTTAGCGATTTTGAAATTTTGGAATTGGGAAATTGGGAAATTTGCTAACCTATAAGGTTTCTCCTAAAACACATTAACTGCTGAAAAGATTAACCTAATAGGTTTTGACATTCGGTCTAAGAAAATTTCCCAATTTCCCAATTCCAAAATTTCAAAATCTTCTAAACAAAAAAGCCCCGCTGATTTGCGGGGCCCGAACTATTTCTCTGTTAGAGAAAAACGTGAACAGGATTAGAAGGGTAAGTCATCAATTGGCTCTGTGACTTCATTGGCAGATGGAATGCTGCTGTTTGAAGATGATGCGGATGAAGCACCGCCACTATAAGAGGGAGCGCTACCGCCTTCACTACGGCCACCCAACAACTGCACTTCGCGGACACGAAGGGATAATGAAGCTCCCGATGTGCCGTCCTGGCGCGTAAACGTTCTTACTTCAGGTGTACCTTCTACAAATACCTGTTTTCCCTTGGTGAGATAAGGTGATAAAGCCGTACGGTCTGTCCAGTATGCACAATCAACCCAGGTTGTTTTTTCCTGGTTGTTGCCCTGGCTGTCCTTATATTTCTCTGTATGTGCTACAGTGAAATTGATGACATTTTTTCCGTTGACAGTGTTAACCACGCAATCTTTGCCGAGGTTCCCGATAATTTGCATTTTAATCATAGTGCTCAAATTTAAAGTTGACGTATATAATTGAAGCGGCAAGTTAGGAATTATTCCCTCACCTGTAACTGCTATCGAATCGACCCGGACGTTAATGCTACCCGGTTTGTGAATAACTTTTCACCTGCCGCTTCCATTATTGTTTAGAGCTGCAATATGCAACCGGCAGTGCCTTCCCTCCAAGTGAAAAACATCTTTTATTAATGTTTTTTTAAGGTGTACCAGGCGTTATTTGTTCATTTTGAAATTCAAGAGAAAGACTCGCCTGCTCCTCCCGGAATCTGGATAACTTCTTTTTCCTCCAGATAAAATAACCCACTATCGCAATGATAGCTAGTACAATATTTATTCCATTTGCACCAATAAAGGCATTTGTTTTATCTCTTTTGTATAACCTTTCACATATTGATTGACCATAGATCCAGCCATTAAAAATCAACACGTAACCAATCAGTAAAGGAAATATTCTTTTCACTTTATACAACGAACTTCCAAGCCATACGCCTGATAGATAAAACAAGAAAACCATCAATGGGATCATTGTCTTCTTTGCTATCACAAGTTTTATGTTCCGTAAAAGAAATCCCGATCTGGGAATCAGGAAATGATCTTCATGATCAGTAACTGTATTTTTTATTAAAGAATCCCTGGCATGATAGAGCTCCGTCAAATTCATTGTATGCTCATTGTTCATAAAATCCATCTCGCCGGCATGATAATTATTTACCTGCTGCGATTTTTCATAAATGACATTAATCAAAAGTGCCAGCTGTTTCTTATAAATTTTTCCTTCATAAAAAGAAGTATAGAGGAAAGCGGTAAGAGCGAATACGGTTAATAACAATACGTTGATGAATGAAAAAGGTTTAAATAAAAATCCATCTTTCTTTTCCTTGTAATGACTGTAGTAAATGACTCCCATGAACAGTGCCAGGATAAACGCTGTGGTCAAAAATGGTCCGGTAGCTACCATCCACAACCATTGCCTGATCCGTGATGATGACAGAACTATTCCTCCAAAATCATCTTTATACAAGCTCCAAAATTTCAATACGATATAGACTTGCTGCAATACAAGCGCAATTAAAAATGGCAGTATAAATCTTCGGGAAAATAAAAGATCTTTTAAGCATACAGTGAGTAAATCTAATAAGGATAAATTTTACCAGCTTGAAACCACAGTCTAAGAAAATTTCCCAATTTCTCAATACCAAAATTTCGAAATTGTCCCGTAATCCCTCACCTCCAAAAACCATAGAATCATTGTATATTTGCAGCTTGCAATTTTTTAAGCATTATGAGCAAAAAAGGTAAAGTGTTGGTGGCCATGAGCGGCGGTATTGATAGTACCGTTACTGCCCTCATGCTCAACGAGGAAGGATATGAAGTGGTGGGTATTACCATGAAAACATGGGACTATGCCGCCAGCGGCGGTAGCAAAAAAGAAACCGGCTGCTGCAATGTGGACAGCTTTAATGATGCCCGCCAGGCGGCAGTCGAACATGGTTTTGCTCACTATATTCTCGATATCCGTGACGAATTCGGCGACTTTGTGATTGAGAATTTTGTAGATGAATATATCGCCGGAAGAACACCCAATCCCTGTGTTCTTTGCAATACACATATCAAATGGCGCGCACTTTTAAAAAGAGCCGATGCCCTTGATTGCGACTTCATTGCTACCGGTCACTATGCAAAAGTGCGTCAGCATGATAATGGCCGCTTTGTGATCAGCAAAGCCGTAGACGAAACCAAAGATCAGAGCTATGTATTGTGGGGATTACAACAGGATCTGATCAGCAGAACTTTATTGCCACTCGGACCATATCGCAAGACGGAGATCAGGCAAATGGCCCATGACTTTGGCTATCCTGAACTCGCTAAAAAAAGCGAAAGCTATGAGATCTGTTTTGTTCCTGACAATGATTACCGTGGTTTTTTAAAGCGTCGTGTGGAAGGATTGGAAGAGCGCGTAGCAGGAGGCAATTTTGTCAATAAAGAAGGAAAAATTCTCGGTCAGCATAAAGGTTATCCATTCTATACTATCGGTCAGCGTAAAGGACTTGATATTGCCCTGGGAAAACCAGTATTTGTAACCCGTATCGATCCCGATACCAACACCGTTGTACTCGGTGATGAAGCAGATCTTGAACAAAATGAAATGCTCGTTGGCAAACTCAATATGATCAAGTACGACAGCATCACGCCGGGTATGGAAGCAGTGACTAAAATCCGCTATAAAGACAGCGGTACACTCTCCAATATTTACCCCGAAAACAACAGCATGCGTGTTCGTTTTTATGAAAATGCCAAAGGCATCGCGCCCGGTCAAAGCGCCGTCTTCTATGAAGGAGATGATGTGATCGGCGGAGGGAATATTCAGTGGGGCAGCCTTCAGTAGGCAGTTTACAGTCTTCAGTCTTTCAGTCGGCAGTCTGCAGTCACAGTCTTTATTCAGCAATGTCAATATTGGTATCGACCCAGTAGTTTTTGTTGACCCTAATCATAAAATTGCTGACTGCCGACTGAAGACTGAAAGACTGATAATCAGGCAATAAAGCATATAAAAAATCGTTTTAGACTGATTCACTATGATTCATCATTTTTTGTTTATAGTTTTACCGTCATTGACAGGCAGCTAAACTATTGTACCTGATGTCATTAGACTTATTCGTATCCGTGGATTAACTGAACCGCTTATGAAACAATTATCCTTCTCCCGGCTGTTTATTTTATCAGCCATTTTATTCACTCTCTTTTCCTGTTCTTCTAAAACAGAAGAATTTGATGCAGGTCCGCCAACTACTGATTATTTACCCCTTGTAAAAGGAAAATATATTACCTATCGTATCGACTCATTGATATTTACCAACTTCGGCCGCAATGTAGAAGTACATCGCTACCAGGTGAAACATATCATCGATGATACTATCAGGGATAACATAGGAAGACTTTCTTACCGTATCTATCGCTATACGCGTGACTCCACAGGTACATCTGACTGGCAACCTACCGGCTCCTATTTTATCACTCCACTTTCTGACAGAGTGGAAGTAGTAGAAGATAATCTTCGTTTTATCAAATTACATGTACCCCTTGTGGAAGGATATAACTGGAAAGGAAATAAGTACCTGCCCAATGATGCGTAT